>DATCWZ010000146.1:0-6668 GCA_036566065.1 Streptomyces sp.
GCCTGCGGCCTGGTCATCGACCGGGACGACAACGCCTCACTCAACCTCGTCGCCCTCGCGGCGGCAGCCGCAGTAACTGGTACCGGAGTGGCCGGAGACCAGGACACCCCCAAGCGGGTGTCGAAGCCTCGTGGAGCCGACCAGAAGACCCGCGCTACCCGCACCCGCCGCACGGCGGATGCGGGGCGGGCAGGTGGCGCAACCCTGCCGCAGCAGCGGCAGACGGAAACGAGAGACCGTACTCAAGCCGAAGCCCTCACGCTTTGGTGATGTGACGGACCTTCCAGGCCGAAATGCCCGGAATGCTGAGACCTGACTACGGTCTCGGCAACGGCAGTCAGTCGTTGCCTCCGAACGCCGCGTCGAACGACGCGCTCGGCGGGTCGAAGTCGAACCGCTTCAGCGCGGCCAGTGCCTCGGGCGCGCCGGTCAGGCGGTCCATTCCCGCGTCCTCCCATTCGACCGATACCGGGCCCTCGTAGCCGATGGAGCGCAGCATCCGGAACACGTCCTCCCAGGGCACGTCCCCGTGGCCCGCCGAGACGAAGTCCCAGCCGCGGCGCGGATCGCCCCACGGAAGGTGGGAGCCGAGGCGGCCGTTGCGGCCGTCGAGGCGCTTGCGGGCCTCCTTGCAGTCCACGTGGTAGATCCGGTCCCGGAAGTCGTACAGGAAGCCGACGGGGTCCAGGTCCTGCCAGACGAAGTGGCTCGGGTCGAAGTTCAGCCCGAATGCCGGTCGGTGGTCCACGGCTTCCAGGGCGCGGTGGGCGGTCCAGTAGTCGTACGCGATCTCGCTCGGGTGCACCTCGTGGGCGAATCGCACGCCCTCGGCGTCGAAGACGTCCAGGATCGGGTTCCAGCGCTGCGCGAAGTCCTCGTAACCCCGCTCGATCATCCGCTGCGGCACCGGCGGGAACATGGCGACCAGATGCCAGATGGACGAGCCGGTGAAGCCGATGACCGTGTTGACGCCGAAGGCGGCGGCGGCGCGGGCGGTGTCCTTCATCTCCTCGGCGGCGCGTTGGCGTACGCCTTCGGGTTCGCCGTCGCCCCAGATACGGGCGGGCAGGATGGCCTGGTGGCGTTCGTCGATCGGGCTGTCGCAGACGGCCTGGCCCACCAGGTGGTTGGAGACGGCCCAGCACTTCAGGCCGTACTTTTCGAGAAGTTGGTGCCGCCCGGCCAGATAGCCGGGATCGGCCAGGGCCTTGTCAACCTCGAAGTGGTCGCCCCAGCAGGCGAGTTCGAGTCCGTCGTAGCCGAAGTCGCGGGCGAGCCGGCAGACCTCCTCCAGGGGCAGGTCGGCCCACTGGCCGGTGAAGAGTGTGAAGGGGCGGGGCATGAGCGGGACCTCCTAGAACGGAACCGGAGTGTGGACGGAGTTCTTCTCGGCGCTCTCCTCGACGGCGGCGAGCACCCGCTGGACCTGGAGGCCGTCGGCGAACGACGGCGAGGGCGCGGTCCCTTCGGCGATCGTGCGCACCACGTCACGGGCCTGGTGGACGAAGGTGTGCTCGTAGCCGAGGGCGTGGCCCGGCGGCCACCAGGCCTCCAGATAGGGATGGCGGGGTTCGGTGACGAGGATCCGGCGGAACCCCGCCGTGACGGCCGGTTCGGTGTGGTCGTGGAAGGAGAGCTCGTTGAGCCGCTCCAGGTCGAAGGCGAGGGAGCCGCGCTCCCCGTTGATCTCCAGCCGCAGGGCGTTCTTGCGCCCGGCCGCCATCCGGGTCGCCTCGAAGGAGGCCAGCGCCCCCGAGGCCAGCCGGCCGGTGAACAGGGCCGCGTCGTCGACGGTGACCGCTTCGCGTACGGTGCTGCCCGCGACGCCCGAGAGCCCGGCCGAAGCACCTGCCGACACCGGACGTTCTCGTACGAATGTCTCGCTCACCGCCGACACGCCGACCAGCAGCTCGCCCGTCAGGTACTGGGCGAGGTCGATGAGATGCGCCCCCAGGTCTCCGAGCGCGCCGGATCCCGCGCGCTCCCGCTGAAGCCGCCAGGTCAGCGGGGACAGCGGGTCGACCAGCCAGTCCTGGAGATAGGTGGCCCGTACGTGGCGCAGGGTGCCGAGCCTGCCGTCGGCGATCAGCGTACGGGCGTAGGCGATGGCCGGAACCTTGCGGTAGTTGAAGCCCACGACCGCCACCTGGCCGCGGGCCGCCGCGCGCTCCGCAGCGCCGGCCATGGCCTCCGCCTCGGCGACGGTGTTGGCGAGCGGCTTCTCGCACAGGACGTGCTTCCCGGCCTCCAGCGCGGCGATCGCGATCTCCGCGTGGCTGTCGCCGGGTGTGCAGATGTCCACGAGCTGTACGTCGTCCCGGGCGATCAGCGCACGCCAGTCGGTCTCCGCCGCCGTCCAGCCGTGCCGGGCGGCGGCGGCCTCGACCGCCGTACGGTCGCGCCCGCAGATCGCGGCGAGAGCGGGCCTCATCGGCAGGTCGAACACGTGCCCGGCGGTGCGCCACCCCTGTGAGTGGGCGGCGCCCATGAACGCGTATCCGACCATGCCGACGCCGAGCACCGGTGGGGCCCCCTGCTCCGTCTCGTGCCTACGGGCCATGCGAACGTCCTCCTCGTCGGTGGTTCGGTATGGGCGGCGGGGCGGGATCAGTTGAAGCCCGTCGGCAGGTACTGGTCGATGTTGTCCTTGGTCACGACGGCCGAGTAGAGGGTCAGGGAGGTCGGGATCTCCATTTCGGCGAGGCCGGCCAGACCCTTGTTCTGTCCGAGGGCGCGGGCCAGGTCGATGGCGGAGGCGGCCATCGTCGGCGGGTAGAGCACGGTGGCCTTGATGACGCTGTTGTCCGCCTTGATGGCGTCCATCGCCGACTTGGCCCCGGCGCCGCCGACCATGATGAACTCGTCGCGCCCGGCCTGCTGGATGGCCCGCAGGGCGCCCACGCCCTGGTCGTCGTCGTGGTTCCAGAGGGCGTCGAACTGCTTCTGTGCCTGGAGCAGTTGGGCCATCTTCGCCTGGCCCGACTCGACGGTGAACTCGGCGGCCTGACGGGCCACCAGCTTGATGTTGGGGTAGTTCTTCAGCGCGTCGGCGAAGCCCTGGCTGCGCTGCTTGGTGAGTTCCAGGTTGTCGAGGCCGGCCAGCTCGACGACCTTGGCGTTCGCCTTGCCCTTCAGCCGCTCCCCTATGTAGTGCCCGGCGTTGAGCCCCATGCCGTAGTTGTCGCCGCCGACCCAGCAACGGTACGCCTGCGGGGAGGCGAAGATCCGGTCCAGGTTGACGACGGGGACGCCGGCCTTCATGGCTTCCAGGCCGACCTGGGTGAGGGCCTTGCCGTCGGCGGGCAGGATGACCAGGACGTCGACCTTCTTGTTGATGAGGGTCTTGACCTGGCCGATCTGGGTGGCGGTGTCGTTGGACCCCTCGGTGATCTCCAGGGTCACCTCGGAGTACTTCTCCGCCCGGGACTTGGCGTTGACATTGATCGCGTTGAGCCAGCCGTGGTCGGCCTGCGGGCCCGCGAAGCCGATGGTGACGGGCTTGCCCGGCTTGTCGTCGGCGGCGGGCTGATTGCTCTGCGCGGCCGTCTTGGTCTTGGGTTCATTGCTGGTACAGGCGGTGAGGAAAGCGCCCGCGGAGACGGCCGCGGTACCGAAGAGCAGTCCTCTGCGGCTGGTTACTGACATGGCTGACAAACCCTTCATCCGGTGCGTGGCATACGGGGGTTGGAGTACGAGGGTTGGAGTACGGGGGGTACGGGGGAGGTGCCTCAGGTTTCGCCGGTGTGCGGCGCGCGGCGCTGGACCAGGACGGCGGCGACGATGATCGCGCCCTTGGCGATCTGCTGGACATCGCTCTGCAGATTGTTGAGCGCGAAGATATTGGTGATGGTGGTGAAGACCAGGACGCCCAGCACCGCGCCGACGATGGTCCCGCGCCCGCCGGTGAGCAGGGTGCCGCCGATGATCGCCGCTGCGATGGCGTCGAGTTCGTACAGATTGCCGTTGGTGTTCTGACCGGATCCGGACAGGATGATCAGCATGAACGCCGCGATGCCGCAGCACAGTCCGGAGAGCAGATAGAGGTACAGCCGCTGGCGGCGTACGTCGATACCGGCCAGCCGGGCCGCTTCCGGGTTGCCGCCGACCGCGACCGTACGGCGTCCGAAGGTCGTACGGTTCAGCAGCAGCCAGCCGATGACGGTGACCGCGCCGAAGACCAGGACCAGGGGCGGGATGCCCAGGACGTACGAGTCGGGGAGGCCGAGGTCCAGGACGGACCGGACGGTGACGATCTGTGTCCTGCCGTCGGTGATCTGCAGGGCCAGGCCGCGGGCCGAGGCGAGCATGGCCAGCGTCATGATGAAGGGGACGATGCGCCCGTACGCGATGAGGACCCCGTTGACGAGTCCGGTGCCAAGACCGACCATCACGGCGGTGAAGAGGATGCCCGCGAAGCCGAATTCCTGGGTGGCCACCGTCGTCGCCCATACGGAGGCGAGGGCGACCATCGCGCCGACGGACAGGTCGATGCCGCCGCCGATGATGACCAGGGTCATGCCGACGGTGACGACACCGATGACGGACGACTGGGTCAGGATGAGCTGAAGGTTCCCGGTGTCCAGGAACGCGTCGGGCTCGGTGATGCCTCCGACGACCACCAGGACGGCCAGGACGCCGATCAGCGACAGATTGCGGAGGTCCAGGCGCAGTCCCAGCGCGCGGAGGCTTCCGCCCTTCTTTGCGGGCGGTACGGGTGAGGGGTCCGCCGGGACCCCCTTGTCCGGCCCGTTGTGACGCTCCGACGAGACGGGCTGTGTCATGGCGTCGGGCTCCCTTCCATCACGAGGTCGAGTACGCGGTGTTCGTCGAGCTCCCGGGCGTCGGCCGTATGAATGACGCGGCCTTCGCGGAGCACCAGCACCCGGTCCGCGAGGCCCAGAACTTCGGGCACTTCGCTGGAGACGAGCAGGACGGCGAGTCCTTCGTCGGCCAGCCGGCGGATCACGGCGTAGAGCTCGGCGCGGGCGCCGACATCGACACCGCGGGTGGGTTCGTCGAGAAGCAGGACCCGGCAGCCGCGCAGCAGCCAGCGCGCCAGGACCGCCTTCTGCTGGTTGCCGCCGGAGAGGGTGCGGACGGGGGCGTCCGGGTTGTCGGGGCGCAGTGACAGTTCGCGGGTCGCCTTCCGCGCGGCCGCGCGCTCGGCGCCCCGGTTGAGCCAGCCGGCGCGGGAGAAGCGGGAGAGGGTGGAGACCGAGACGTTGCGGGTGACCGATTCGATCAGCAGCAGTGCCTGCGCCTTGCGTTCCTCGGGTGCCAGGCCGATGCCGGCGGCGACGGCGGCGCGGACGCTGCCGGTCCGCAGGGGTGTCCCCGCGACGACGACCCGGCCCGCTGTCGGCTTGCGGGCGCCGTAGATCGTCTCCAGGATCTCGGAGCGCCCGGAGCCGACGAGTCCGGCGAGGCCGACGATCTCGCCTGGCCTGAGTTCCAGATCGACCGGTTCGAACTCGCCGTCCCTGGCCAGCCCTTCGACCTTGAGTACGGGCTCCGCGGCGGGCCGGTCAGCGCTGTGGGCGGGCCGCTCGGGGAACACGTACTCGACATTGCGTCCGGTCATCAGAGCGACGATGTCCCGGGTGGGCGTGGACTTGGCGGGCAGTCCCACGGCGACGGCCCGGCCGTCCTTGAGCACGGTCACCCGGTCGCCGATCCGGCGGATCTCCTCCAGCCGGTGCGAGATGTAGACGACGGCCACCCCGTCGCCGGTCAGGTCTCCGACGGTACGGAAAAGATTGTCGACCTCGTCGGGGTCGAGCGCGGCGGACGGTTCGTCCATCACGATGAGGCGCACGTCGTGGGACAGGGCCCTGGCCATCGAGACGATCTGCTGGTGGGCGGCGGAGAGTTCGCCGACCTCACGCGCCGGGTCGATTTCGGGGTGGCCGAGGCGCTTGAGGAGCGCTGCGGCCTCGTGACGGCCGTCGCGGGTGCGGACGACGAAGCCGGCGGAGGTCGGTTCATGGCCGAGGAACACGTTCTCGGCGACCGACAGGCTCTCGACCAGGTCGAGTTCCTGGTAGATCGTGGCGATACCGAGGCGCATCGCGGCGATCGGCGACTTGAGCGTGACGGGCGCGCCGCGCCAGGTGATCTCGCCGTCGTCGGGCTGGTGGGCTCCGGCGAGCACCTTGATGAGGGTGGACTTGCCCGCGCCGTTCTGGCCGAGAAGGCAGTGGACCTCGCCCGCCCTGACCTCCAGGTCCACGCCGTCGAGGGCGCGGACGCCGGGGAAGGACTTGGTGATGCCGGACATGGTGAGCAGGGGGTTTTCCGGTGCCATGACAATCCCCTCGGCGAGTGGACCGGTGAGCGGGCAGGGCGCGGTGGCCCCGGCGGTACGGGTGTGGCGGCCCCGGGATCAGGCCGGTGAGAACAGGTGGTCGCTGATGAGCCTGGCGGCGCCGGTCACTCCGGCGGCCGGTCCGAGATCACCGAGGACGATGGGGAGATTGCCGGTGGCCAGCGGCAGGGACTGCCGGTAGACCTGGGTCCTGATGCTGGCTAGGAGCGTATGGCCGAGGCCGGTGACCCCGCCGCCGATGACGACGAGGCCGGGGTTGAAGAAGCTGACAAGGCTCGCGATGACCTGGCCCACCCGGTTGCCGCCTTCGCGGATCAGGTCGATCGACGTGGGATCACCGGCC
>DATCWZ010000116.1:0-3794 GCA_036566065.1 Streptomyces sp.
GGTTTGCCGCTGACGGCGACCCGTTCGTACATCTCGCACAACTGCTTCTCGAACTTCTCGCAGCCGCCGCCCGTGGTGACGAAGATTCCGGCCCAGAGTTTCTTGAACACCCCGTCGGGGAACAGCGCGTCGGCGAGGTTCCAGTAGCTGATGACGGGGGCGATGGCGTCAACACGCTGGTCGTATCCGGCGGCCAGGAGCGAGATGGCGCCACCGTACGAGGCGCCGGTGACGCCGACCCTCGGGTCGCCCTTCGCGTCGAGCCGCACCTCGGGGCGGGCGGCGAGCCAGTCGATGAGGGCGGAGACGTCCTTGACCTCGCGGTCGGGCGCGTTGAGGCCGATCTCGCCGCCGGATTTCCCGAACCCGCGCGCCGACCAGGTCAGTACGGCGTATCCGTCACCGGCGAGCTTCTCGGCTTGGGCCCGCACATCGTCCTTGCTGCCGCCGAAGCCGTGCCCGATGAGCACGGCGGGGCGGCGTGCGCTGCCGCCGGTGCTGAAGTAGGAGGTGTCGAGGGACACTCCGTCGACGCGCATCATCCGGTCCTGCCGGTGCACGGCGGGTCCACCGTCGTCGGCGACGGCGGTCCAGGTGCCCGCACCGGCCAGCACGACAAGCGCGGCGGCTACCGCGGCCAGGCGGCCGCGGGTGCGGGGCAGCAGGCGCCGCCATCGGGAAGCAGTGGTCTCCATGCCTCGACCCTAAGCGGCCGCACCGACACGCAGGACTACCGGCAGGGTGAACTGCCCGGCCTCCCTGAGAGGTAGGGCGCCCCCTGCCCGTACTCCGCCTGCGGTACGTAGCCGGGGCGAACGCTTTCACGCGGAACCTGCCACCTCGCCGGCCATGACCTCGGGAGGGTGGGGAAGCACTGACGCGAGGTGGTCCCGCACGAAGTCCGCAGCCGTCGAGATCGATTCCTCGGCACCGGCCTGGTCCTGGAAGACGCTGGTCGAGACCATCACTCCGTCCCCGGCATCGATCCAGTAGTAGGCCACGAAACCGGAGACCTGGCGCATGAGCGGCACGAACCCCTCGTTCACGAGACGTGCTGCCTCGGCCGGATCGGTCACCCCTTCGTATCGCCGGACTACTGCGTACATTGTCAAGCTCCTCACGGCGTCCTGGGGTTCGTCGACTGCTGAGGTGTCGTACCCCCGCGACGGCCGTGTGGCTCATGAGACGTCCGGCAATCACCTGAAGGGCAGCCTCAGGTGATCCGAACGGCGGACACAGGCCCGGATGCCGGGACATACGGGCGCTCCTCCGGCAGCAGTGCGGCTGCCGCCGCGTGTTTCCCCGCCCGCACCAGGCCGTGGATCTCCCGGGCCAGCGGGGTGACGTCGCGGATGGAGACCGTCCACTCGTCCGCGTAACGGCGGGCCGCGGCGCCCGAGAGCCCGAGCTGGAGGGAGCGGTACGGGAGCGGGTTCAGGTGGAGGTCGCGTTCCGGGTCCCACTGGATGCGGGCCGGGGCGCGGCGCAGGCTGCGCCGCCAGGTGGCGTGGTCGGGATGCGTTCCGCGTACGTAGCTGGAGAGTTCGGAGTTTGCCAGGGACCAGTCGAAGCCCTCACGGGTGAGTTCGACGGCCAGCACCGTCTCCTGGCCCTCTTTCGTGGCCCAGCCGCAGCGATACATCATCCACAGGAAGCTCGGCTTGATCCACGTCATGCGGTCGCGCTTCCAGGCAGCGGGGAAGCGTCCGTCGCGGGCCGCCGGGAGACCGATGGCGGGTCGGTACGCCTGGTAAACGGTGATCGTGGTGGCGGTGTACCGGGCGCGGATCTCGTTCCGGGGGCGGGGTGACGGTGCGGGCATGGTGCCATCCCAGCACCGCGACGGACCGGTCTGCCAGCGAATTTACCGTCGGGGCCGGACGCAGGGAGTCCCCGCCCGGGGTGCGGGCGGGGACTCCGTACAGACGTCCGGGTCAGTGGTTGCTGGGGAAGCCCAGGTCCACGCCTGCCGGGGTCTCGGCCGGGTCGGGCCAGCGGGTGGTGACGACCTTGCCGCGGGTGAAGAACTGCACGCCGTCGTTGCCGTAAATGTGCAGGTCGCCGAAGAGCGAGTCCTTCCAGCCGCCGAAGGAGTGGTAGCCCACCGGCACCGGGATCGGCACGTTGACGCCGACCATGCCGGCCTCGATCTCCAGTTGGAAGCGGCGCGCCGCGCCGCCGTCGCGGGTGAAGATCGCGGTGCCGTTGCCGTACGGCGACGCGTTCATGAGGGCGACGCCCTCCTCGTACGTGTCCACGCGCATCACGCACAGGACCGGGCCGAAGATCTCGTCCTTGTACGCGTCGGAGTCCGTGGAGACGTTGTCCAGGAGGGACAGGCCGATCCAGTGGCCGTTCTCGTAGCCCTTGACGGTGTAGTCGGTGCCGTCGAGTACGACATCGGCGCCCTGGGCCGCCGCGCCCTTGACGTAGGAGGCGACCTTGTCGCGGTGGGCGGCGGTGATCAGGGGGCCCATCTCGGATTCGGGGTCGGTGCCCGGGCCGATCTTGATCTGGGCCGCGCGCTCCTTGATCCGGCCGATCAGGTCGTCGGCGACGTTGCCGACGACGACGATCGCCGAGATGGCCATGCAGCGCTCGCCCGCGGAGCCGTACGCGGCCGAGACCGCGGCGTCCGCCGCCGCGTCCAGGTCGGCGTCGGGGAGGACCAGCATGTGGTTCTTCGCGCCGCCGAGTGCCTGGACGCGCTTGCCGTTCGCGGACGCGGTGGCGTGGATGTAGCGGGCGATCGGGGTGGATCCGACGAAGGTGACGGCGGCGACATCGGGGTGGTTGAGCAGGGCGTCGACCGCCACCTTGTCGCCGTGCACCACGTTCAGCACGCCGTCGGGCAGCCCCGCCTCCGACGCCAGTTCGGCCAGCAGGTTGGCGGCCGACGGGTCCTTCTCGCTGGGCTTGAGGATGAACGCGTTGCCGCAGGCGATGGCCAGCGGGAACATCCACATCGGCACCATGGCCGGGAAGTTGAACGGCGTGATGCCGGCGACGACACCGAGCGGCTGCCGGATGGAGGCGACATCGACGCGCGTGGACACCTGCGTCGACAGCTCGCCCTTGAGCTGGTTGGCGATCCCGCAGGCCAGTTCGACGACCTCCAGGCCGCGGGCAACCTCGCCCAGCGCGTCGGAGTGGACCTTGCCGTGTTCCGCGGTGAGCAGCTCGGCGATCTCGTCGCGGTGGGCGCTCAGCAGGGCGTGGTAGCGGAACAGGATCGCGGTGCGGGTGGAGAGCGAGGTGCCCTTCCAGGTCTGGTACGCGGCCTTCGCGGCGGCGACCGCGGCGTCCACCTCCTCGGCCGAGGCGAACGCGACCTGGGTGGTGACCTCGCCGGTCGCGGGGTCGGTGACCGGGCCGTAATTGCCCGACGTGCCCTCGACGGTCTTGCCACCGATCCAGTGGTTGACGGTCTTCGTCATGACTAGGTACTCCTTCAGACGTGGCGGCGTTCAGACGGCGTGCGGAGATGGCGGCGTTCAGAGATGGCGGCGTCGGGCTGCGATCTGCCGGTCGTACGCTTCTCTGGCCTCGACCGCCGGTGTACGGGTCGCGGTCTCGGCCACGGGAACATCCCACCACGCCTGTGCCGGAGGGGCCCCCGACACTGTGTCTGCCGTTTCGGTCTCGACGTAGACACATGTGGGACGGTCCGCGTCGCGCGCCTCGGCGAGAGCCTTGCGCAGCTCACCGACTGTGGTGGCGCGCAGCACCCGCATCCCGAGCGATGCCGCGTTGGCCGCCAGGTCGACGGGCAGCGGCGGGCCGGTGAAGTGGCC
>DATCWZ010000406.1:0-2602 GCA_036566065.1 Streptomyces sp.
GACGCGGGCGATCCTGCGCGGCTACGACCTGACGGAACCTGACCGGACGCATGCGGTCCGGCTGCTGGGCAGCGTCTTCCACGGCTACGTCAGCCTGGAGACGGGCGGCAGCTTCAGCCACAGCGAGCCCGGCACCCAGGAGACCTGGACGCGCGTCCTGGACGCCCTCGACGCACTGCTGCGGAACTGGCCGGCCGTCTGACGCCTGGCCCCTGACCTCCGGCCCCGGATGCGGAGCGCGTCCGCGTGGTCTTGAGTGGCGTGCGTGGACACATCGAGCCGTTACGAGACCGGAGGCGCGGATGACACGCGATGAACCGGCGCCCGCCGCGCACTGCCTGGTGACGGGGGCCACCGGGTACATCGGCGGCCGCCTCGTCCCCGTACTGCTGGCGGCGGGCCACCGCGTACGCTGCCTCGCCCGCTCCCCCGGCCGGCTGCGCGACCATCCATGGCAGAGCAACACCGAAGTGGTCAAGGGCGACGTCACCGACAAGGCGTCCCTCGCGGACGCGATGGCCGGTATCGATGTCGCGTACTACCTCGTCCACGCCCTGGGCACGGGTGCGGACTTCGAGGAGACCGACCGTCAAGCGGCCCGGAACTTCGCCGAGACCGCCCATGCGGCGGGCGTGCGACGCATCGTTTACCTCGGAGGGCTCACCCCGGCCGGGCTGCCCAGGGACGAACTCTCGCCCCACCTTCGGTCGCGCACCGAGGTGGGCGAGATCTTCCTCGACGGGGACGTGCCCGCCACGGTACTGCGGGCCGCCGTGATCATCGGATCGGGTTCGGCCTCCTTCGAGATGCTGCGCTACCTGACCGAGCGGCTCCCCGTGATGGTGACGCCCCGGTGGGTCCGTACCCGCATTCAGCCGATCGGCGTACGCGACGTGCTGCGCTATCTCGCCGGTTCGGCCCGGATGCCCCGCGAGGTCAACCGTACGTTCGACATCGGGGGCCCGGATGTCGTCACGTATGCCGACATGATGCAACGCTACGCTGCCATCGCCCGGCTGCCCCGGCGGCTGATCCTGCCCGTGCCCGTACTCACACCCCGGCTGTCGAGCCACTGGGTGGGGCTGGTCACTCCGGTGCCGCACCGCATCGCCAAGCCGCTGACCGAGTCGCTGCGGCACGAGGTCGTGTGCCGCGAGCACGACATCGCCCGGTACATGCCGGACGAGCAGGGGGCTCCCCTGTCGCTGGATACCGCGCTCTCCTTGGCCCTCAAGCGCATCCAGGATGCCCAGGTGGCCACGCGCTGGTCCTCGGCATCGCTCCCGGGCGCCCCGAGCGACCCCCTGCCGACAGACCCCGACTGGGCCGGCGGCAGTCTCTACACCGACGAGCGCGAACGGACGGTCCACTGCCCGCCCGAGGCGCTCTGGCGCGTGATCGAAGGCATCGGGGGCGAGAACGGCTGGTATTCCATGCCGTTGGCGTGGGCGGTACGGGGATGGCTCGACCGCCTGGCCGGAGGCGTCGGCCTGCGACGCGGGCGCCGCGACGCCCAGCGGCTGCGCGCGGGTGACTCCCTTGATTTCTGGCGCGTGGAGGAGATCGAACCCGGGCGTCTGCTGCGGCTGCGCGCGGAGATGCGGCTGCCCGGACTCGCGTGGCTGGAGATGTACTGCACGGCGCAGGGCGGCGGCCGGATGCTCTACCGCCAGCGGGCGCTCTTCCATCCCCGGGGTCTGCTCGGCCATGCGTACTGGTGGAGTGTCGCCCCGTTCCACGCACTCGTGTTCGGCGGAATGGCCCGCAACATCACCCGCGCCGCGGTCACTTACTCGCGGTCCCAGCGGGCTCCGGGCACGGCGGAGCCATCGGACGTACGGACGAACTGACCTTGCCGCAAGGGAGCACGACGTAATGAACAGACGCCCTCTGACAGGCCGCCTCGCGGTGGTGACCGGCGCCGCGCGCGGTATCGGTGCGGGCATCGCACGCGAACTGGTCCGGCGCGGCGCCAGGGTGGTCCTGCTCGGCCTGGAGGGGGAGAAACTGGCCCGGGTGGCCGCGTCGCTCCCGGTGGAAGCGCACTCCTTCGAGGTGGATGTCACCGATGACCGTGCCATGGACCGCGTGGCATCGCGCATCCGCTCCCTGGCAGGCCGGCCGTCGGTGGTGGTCGCCAACGCGGGGGTGGCCGAGGGCGGGCCCTTCATGGGTTCGGATCCTGTGTCCTGGCGCCGGGTCGTGGAGGTCAACCTGGTCGGCAGCGCTGTGACGGCGAGGGCGTTCCTGCCCGATCTGCTCGCCACGCGCGGGTACTTCCTGCAGATCGCTTCCACGGCGGCCTTCGGGGCCGCGCCCATGATGAGTGCGTACTGCGCTTCCAAGGCAGGTGCGGAGTCCTTCGCGCAGTCCCTTCGTGCCGAGCTGGCGCACCGTGGTGTGGGCGTGGGGATCGGCTATCTGAGCTGGACCGGTACGGACATGATCCGGGATGCCGACCAGCACGCGGTGCTGCGGGAGTTGCGTTCCCGCATGCCGTCCCCGGCCCGGCGCGTCCACCCGGTCGGAACGGTCGCCGAGCGCATGGTCACGGGCATCGAGCACCGCTCGGCCACCGCCTACGCGCCGGCATGGCTGCGCT
>DATCWZ010000049.1:0-3973 GCA_036566065.1 Streptomyces sp.
CGACCGCTTCTCCCACCGGGGCATGGTGCGCAAGGTCATCGGCGGGCACTGGGGATGGACCCCCCGGATGCAGGGACTCGCCGTCTCCGAGGAGATCGAGGCGTACTGCCTGCCGCAGGGCACGCTGTCCCACCTCATGCGCGACATCGCGGCGGGACGCCCCGGCGCGGTCTCCTCCGTCGGCCTCGGCACCTTCGTCGACCCCCGGCACGGCGGCGGCCGGCTCAACGCGTCGGCGGTCGACGACATCGTCCAGCTCGTCGAACTCAATGGCCGGGAATGGCTGTTCACACCGTCGTTCCCGATCAATGTCGCCATCATCCGCGGCACCCGCGCCGACACCCGCGGAAACATCACCATGGACGGCGAGGGACTGACCGCCGAGACCCTGTCGGCGGCCCAGGCGGCACGCAACAGCGGCGGAATCGTCATCGCCCAGGTCCGCGAACTGGTCCAGCCGGGAACACTCGACCCCAGACGTGTCCGCGTGCCGGGCGTCCTGGTCGACGCCCTTGTCGTCGATCCCGGACAGCGGCTGTCCTTCGCCACCAGGGACGACCCGTTCATGACTGGTGAGCTACGGGCCCCCGCGGCGTCGCACGCGCCCATGCCGCTCTCGGTGCGCAAGGCGGTCGCCCGGCGCGCGGCGCTGGAGATCCGCCGCGACGACGTGATCAACCTGGGCTACGGCATCCCCGACGGCGTGGCCTCGGTGCTCGCCGAGGAAGGCGTACAGCAGCAGGTCACCTTCACCGTGGAGCAGGGCCACATAGGCGGCGTCCCGGTCGGGGGAAGCGACTTCGGGATGTGCGTCAACCCCGAGGCGTCCGTGGACGCCGGACACCAATTCGACTGGTACGACGGCGGCGGCCTGGACGTCGCCGTACTGAGCTTCGCACAGCTCGACGCGGCGGGCGACGTCAACGTGGGCCGGTTCAGCGGCCGGATCCCCGGCGTCGGCGGCTTCATCAACATCTCGCAGGGTGCCCGCCGGCTCGTGTTCACCGGCACCTTCGTCGCGGGCGGCGACTGGACGGTCGGGGGCGAACGCCCGATCACCGTCCCCGGCGGAGGTACCCCCAAGCTGGTCGAGAAGGTGGAGCAGATCAGCTTCTCGGCGGCCCGGGCCCTGGAGGCCGGGCGATCCGTCACGTACGTCACCGAACGGGCCGTGTTCCGGCTCACCCCGGAGGGCCTGGAACTCACCGAGATCGCCCCCGGCCTCGACGTGGAGAAGGACGTACTCGCGCACATGGGGTTCAAGCCGCTGATCAGCCCCGACCTCACCGCGATCGACACCCGGGTCTACCGGGCGGAGCGCATGGACCTGGTGCTGCCCGCAGGAGCGAACACCGCGGGCACCGAGGAAGGAGCGCGGTCATGACGGACGAACCGGTACTCCTGTCGCGGCGGTTGGGGCAGGTGCTCATCGCCACCCTGAACCGGCCGGGCAAGGGCAACTCGCTCAACCAGCCGCTGATCGACGCGCTCGACCGGCTTGCCGCCGGCATCGAGGACACCACAGCGGATACGGAAGGGCCGCGCGCCCTGGTCCTGACCGGGGCGGGCCCGAAAGCGTTCAGCGCGGGCGCCGACATCACCGAACTCGACGGCATCGGCAGCGACGCCGCCCGCGAGCAGATGCTGCGCGGCCAGCGGGTGTTCGACCGGCTGGAACGGCTGCCCGTGGCCGTCGTCGCGGCCGTCAACGGATTCGCCGTGGGCGGCGGACTGGAACTCGCCATGGCGGCCGACATCCGGATCGCGGCCAAGGCCGCCCGGCTCGGACAGCCCGAGATCACCCTGGGCAACCTCCCCGGCTGGGGCGGCACCCAGCGGCTGCCCCGGCTCGTCGGCCGGGGCCGCGCCACCGAACTCATCCTCACCGGAGACCTGCTCACCGCTCAGCGGGCCTACGAGATCGGCCTGGTCAATCAGGTCGTGGAGGACAGCCTCGATGCCGCGGTCCGCCTCGCCGAGCGCATCGCGGCACGCAGTCCCGTCGCGGTCGGCGGCGCCAAGAGGGCGATCCGGGTGGGCCTCGACGAGGGCATGCGGGCCGGTCTCGAGGCCGAGGCGGACGCGGTCGCCGACTGCTGCGGGACCGACGAGCAGCGCGCGGCGGTCCGGGCATTCCTCACCCGCAGAACGCCTCCGCGGCCCGATAGCTGACCCCGCCCCGCAGAGCAGACCCGACCGAATCAGTTGCGCGCCCGGAAAGGCATCACCCATGAAGCATCCCGAAGCAGTGCCCCTCCGGGCCGGCGACCCCACCCCACCGGACCCGGCCGGAACCGGAACCAACCACACCCGCACCCTCACCATCGACGAGGCGTTCGAGTTCGCCGGGACCCAGGTCCGCGGCCTCATCGAGCGTGAGCCCGGCCGGATGCCGACGTACACCCGCGAGGGCCGCTGGGTCCTCGACGACGATCCCTGGGCACCCACGTGGAACGGCGGATTCCTCACCGGAATGATGTGGGCCCTCGCCCGGCGCACCGGCGACCCGTGGTGGCGCGAGCAGGCCGAGCGCTACTGCCTGCTCCTGGAGGACCGGAAGAACGACACGGGCACCCATGACATCGGCTTCGTACTCGAACCGAGCTGGGGCCGCTGGTACGAGACCGACGGCAACCGCCACGCCAGGGAGGTGCTGATACAGGGCGGCCGCACGATGGCCGGGCGGCTCCAGGCGGCGGGCGGCTACCTCAGCACCTGGGTCGATCCCGGCAGCACCTTCATCGACGTCATGATGAACGTCGGAATCGTCTTCCGGGCGGCCGAGTACAGCGGCGACGAGCGGCTGCGCGACATCGCGCTCACCCACTGCAGGACCAGCCGCCGCCACCTCGTGCGCGGCGACGGCAGCACCCTGCACGAGGGCTGGTTCGACACCAGTACCGGAGAGTTCCTGCGCGCCGCGACCCACCAGGGCTGGAGGTCGGACTCCACCTGGGCCCGCGGCCAGGCGTGGGCCATCCACGGGTTCACCACCGCGTTCCTGTACACGCGGGAGGACGACATGCTCGACGCGGCACGGCGGACCGCCGACTTCTACATCCGGCACACGGCCGACGACGGCATACCCCCCAACGACTGGGCCGACCCCGCGCCCACCGAGCCGTGGGAGGCGTCGGCCGCCGCCATCGCCGCCGCGGGGATGCTGCACCTGGCCGCCGCACTCGGCGACGACCCCGCAGCGGCCGGCTACCGGCGCTACGGGCTGACCATCCTGACCACACTGCGTTCCACCGAGTTCATCGCCGCCGACACCGAGGGCTGGCAGGGCGTTCTGCGCCACGCCACGTACCACCACCGCAACGGCCTGGGCATCGATGAGAGTGTCATGTGGGGCGACTACCACCTCGTCGAAGCTCTCGAAGCGGCCTCGCGGCTGCCCGGGGCCGGCGACCTGCCGGGCGGAGGCGACAGGCCGTGAACCAGGAACCGGGTGACGCCCAGTCACCCCCATCCGCCGGCGGCCCGGAGCGTGTGACCGCGGCGATCAGCGCGGCCGGCCTCGTCGCCGTCCTGCGCGCCCCCACGGCCGATCACTTCGGCGCGATCACCGACACCCTCGTCCGGGCAGGCGTACGCGCCATCGAGATCACCCTCAGCACCCCCGGTGCCGTACGCAGCATCGCCGCCCTGTCCAGAGCGCACGGCAGTGACGTGCTCATCGGCGCGGGCACGGTCGTCACCGCGGACCAGGCCGAACGGTGCATCGACGCCGGTGCGGCCTTCCTGGTCTCGCCGGCCGCCTCGCCCGACGTCATCGCCGCGGCCCGCATCGCGGGCGTCGCCGCCTGCCCGGGCGCGCTGACCCCCACCGAGATACTGGCCGCCCACCGCGCGGGCGCGTCCATGGTGAAGCTGTTCCCCGCCTCCGCTCTCGGACCGGGGTTCATCACCGCCGTACACGGCCCGCTGCCCGACATCCCGATCATGCCCACCGGCGGCATCAGGATCGGCG
>DATCWZ010000044.1:0-3459 GCA_036566065.1 Streptomyces sp.
CCCTGCGCCTCCGCGCGCCCGACCCGCGGCCGCCGCACGCCGTATCCGTTTCGGAGAGGGCGGGGCCGGCCGGGCTCAGCGGACCCGGGTGCTGCGGTCCCGCGAACGGTCCCGCAGCGACCCGGTTTCCTCCCCCTCCCGAAGTCCCCCCGTGTCCCCCGTGCTCCCCCAGGCCCCCCGATTTCCCCGGTGGGACCCCCGTTGTGTTGCCGAACAGATCGTGACAGCCGGGACCACCTCGACGCATTGCCGGATTCCGGCAATCTTTATGGGGGTGTCATGCCGGGCACCGGCACATGTCCATACGCGTTAAGGGGGTGACAGTGCCATTTCAACTCTCGAGGAGTACGCGTGGCGGAGCCGGAGATCCCGGAGGAATTTCTGGGGGACTATGCCCGCATTCTCGCCGAGGTCTCGGCCACCGGCCGCCGGCTGACCCGCGACGAACTGGAGACCCGGCGCGCGCTGGGGCGCGAGGCGGCGGAGGCCGGACACCAACTGCGCGCCCTGGTGCGCCTGCATCTGTCCGCGACCCGCACCACCTGGCCGTCCGGCACATCAGGCGGCAGCGCCGCGGCCACCGACAGCGTGCTGGCAGCCGTGGAACAAGCCGTTGACGCCTTCGCCGAGGGCTTCGAGCGGGCCCAGCGGATCACCGTACGACGTGAGGAAGCGGCACGCCGGGAGTTCATCGACGACCTGCTGTACGGACGCAGCGACCTGGGCCGCCTCGCCGAGCGGGCCACCCGCTTCGGGCTGCGCCTGTCGCGCGCCCACGCGGTCGCCGTCGCGGCGGGCCCGCAGGCGTACACCGAGACGGACACCGTGCCCCGCACCGTGGAGTCGGCGCTGCTCGCCCGCTTCAGCGGCCGGAAGATCCTCATCACCACAAAGGACGGGCGCCTGGTCTGCATCGCGCCGGGCAGCCAGCCGGATGTCCTGCGCTACTTCGCCAAGCAGTCCCACGCGGCGACGGACGGCGGCCGCGTCGCGATCGGCCGCCCGCACCGCGGTCCCGGCGGCGTCGTCCACTCGTACGACGAAGCCCTCGACGCCCTGGACCTGGCCAACCGGATGACGCTCGACGATCCGGTGCTGTACGCCGCCGACCTGCTGGTCTACCCCGTGCTGACCCGGGACCGGCAGGCGATGGCCGATCTCGTACGCAGCGAACTCGGCCCGCTCCAGAAAGCCCGGGGCGGCGCGGAACCGCTGCTGAAGACGCTCTCCGTATATTTCGACTCGGGCTGTGTCGCCGCCGAGACGGCCAGGAGGCTGGCGCTGAGCGTCCGCGCGCTGACATACCGGCTGGAGCGGATCAAGCAGCTCACGGGCTCGGACCCTTCGGACCCGATGCACCGCTACACCCTGCAGACGGCGGTGATCGGCGCCCGGCTGCTGGACTGGCCGGCGACCGAACTCTGAACCCCCGGGCGCAGAGCCGCCCTTCTACGAACCCTCTGGACGTTCGTCCTCCACCAGCCGTACGAAGGGAATCGCGGTTCCGGCCCTCCGATAACCCTCCACGCTGCCGTCGACATCGAACCCCATGAACGCGCTGAGCTTGCGGGCGGCCTTGGGATGACGCGGCGCGTACCGGGCCATCAGCTCGCCGCCCTCCTCTTCCGGCAGGAAGTGCGCGGACACCGTCAGGTATCCACGCCCGAGTTGGACGACGGCCTGCGGGGTCTTCCGGAGATTGCGGTACCAGTCGGCCGAGGGCCCGAATCCGGACGCCACGGTCCAGGCCCGCCGCCCATCGGCCTCCTGCCCCGCCTCGACGACCTCCAGCGCCGTATGCCGCGGCTCGCCGGAGACCCGGCCGGTATGGATGAGCAGCAGCAGACGACCACGGAACAGCGGCCCGAGCCCCATCCGGAAGAGATGGATCGGCAGTCGCGCCACCGAACGCTTCCAGCCGGTCAGCGGTTCGGGGCGGTGCGGCTCGGCGTGCTCCTCGGGCTGACGCGTCACAGGGCGAACCTCGATCCGGTCGGGGGCGACAGGGCAAAGACATGGTCAGTGCAAACGTTGCACAGTCCAAGTGCTATCGCCACAACTAGGGCCTTGATTCCGGCCCGTTGCCCGAACGCACCGGCCCAGCGGGCTCGGGCTCGGGCTCGGGCATGAGGTCGCCCGGGACAGGCGCCCGCCCCGAGGTCGAGGTACCGGCCGACCGGCCCGCCCCCCGGCCCACCCACCACGCGTGAGCCCGGGAGACGGCGGGCTGGGTCCAGCGAGCACCGAGGGGGCCGGCGATGACGAGGATCAAGACGTACGCGGTGGCTATCGGCCCGATACGGGGCTCGGTCACCACGGCCAGACCGGCGATGACGATCGAGAACTCACCACGCGCGACAAGTGTGCCCCCCGCCCGCCAGCGCCCCGGCGAACGGACACCGGCCCGCCGGGCCGCGTACCACCCGGTGACGATCTTTGTGAACGCCGTGACGATCGCCAGCAGCGCCGCAGGCAGAAGGACAGGAGGAATGTCGGCAGGATCGGTGGACAGCCCGAAGAACACGAAGAAGACCGCGGCGAACAGATCACGCAGCGGCGTCAGCAGCTTGCGCGCCCCCTCCGCGACCTCCCCCGACAGGGCGATCCCCACCAGGAACGCCCCCACAGCGGCCGACACCTGCAACTCCTGCGCCACACCGGCCACCAGAACGGTCAGCCCCAGCACGACTAGCAGCAGCATCTCCGGATTGTCGGAGGACACCGCACGGCTGATGAGCCGGCCGTGCCGCAGCGCCAGATACAGCACGATCCCGACGGTCCCGAGCGCTACCAGCAAGGTGATACTGCCCCCGGCCAGACTCGCCCCGGCCACCATCGCGGTGAGCGCCGGCAGATAGACGGCCATCGACAGGTCCTCGATGACGAGGACACCGAGGATGACGGGCGTCTCCCGGTTCCCGAGCCGCTTCAGATCGGTCATCACCTTGGCGATCACCCCGGACGACGAGATCCAGGTGACCCCCGCCAGCGCGACAGCCCCGACAGGCCCCCACCCGAGCAGCAGAGCCGCGATCGCGCCGGGTGTGGCGTTGAGTACGAAGTCGACCACGCCGGACGGATACTGGGTCTTCAGACTGGTGACCAGCTCGGACGCGCTGTACTCGAGCCCGAGCAGCAGCAACAGCAGGATGACGCCGATCTCCGCGCCGACGGCGGTGAATTCCTCACTGGCACCGAGTGGCAGCAGCCCGCCCTTACCGAAGGCCAGCCCGGCCAGCAGATACAACGGAATCGGCGAGAGCCCTATCCGACCGGCGAACCGGCCGACGATCCCCAGACCGAGAATGACGGAGCCCAACTCCACCAGCAGCGCGGTCATGTCGTGCACGGTCAGCCCTCCGCAATGATCTCGGAAAGCGCGTCCACGCCCTCCCGCGTACCGACGACGACGAGCGTGTCGCCAATGGCCAGCCGGAAATCCGGCCCGGGCGACGGATG
>DATCWZ010000413.1:0-2345 GCA_036566065.1 Streptomyces sp.
GGCCACTCGTCGCTGCTGTTCGCCCCGGACATCACCAGCGATGTACGGCCGCTGGGCGCGACCATCGACGACGCGGCGGGCGAGGCGTTCGACAAGGTGGCCCGGGTGCTCCAGCTCGGTTTCCCCGGTGGCCCGGTCATCGACCGGCTGGCGACGGAGGGTGACCCGAACGCGATCGCGTTCCCGCGCGGGCTGAGCCGCGGGTCGCGCGACTCCGCGTACGACTTCTCGTTCTCCGGCCTCAAGACATCCGTGGCCCGCTGGGTCGAGGCGAGGCAGGCGGCCGGCGAGGACATTCCGGTACGGGATGTGGCGGCGTCCTTCCAGGAGGCCGTGGTGGATGTGCTCACCCGCAAGGCCGTGCGGGCCTGCAAGGACGAGGGCGTCGACCATCTGATGATCGGCGGCGGGGTCGCCGCCAACACGAGGCTGCGGGCACTGGCCCTGGAACGCTGCGAGCGCGCCGGCATCACGCTGCGGGTGCCCCGCCCCAAGCTGTGCACGGACAACGGGGCGATGGTGGCGGCGCTGGGCGCCGAGATGGTGGCCCGCAACCGGCCGGTGTCGGACCTGGAGCTGTCCGCCGACTCCTCGCTGCCGGTGACGGAACCGCACGTGCCGGGCGCGCACACGCACGATCATGTGCACGAGGTCAGCAAGGACAACCTGTACTCATGAGCGCGGACGGTACGGCGCTCGTCCTGATGTGGGAGGCCCGCGCCGCGGCGGGCCGGGGCGCCGAACTGCTGGAATGGGCCCGCGCCCGGTCCGCCGAGCTGACCCCCGCCCCGCTGCGCGGCGAGCTGCTGCGCGCCCCGCAGGACCGGGTGCTGGTCCTCACCTGGTGGGCGGCGGGATACGGCGACGAACTGCCCGAACTGCCCGAGCCGGACGACGCACTGATCACCCGTCCCGTACACCGCTGGCGCTTCGAGTCGCTGGGCCCCGCGGACCGCTGAGACGAACGGCCGCGCACCCGCGTACGCCGTGCACGGCCCCTCGAACAGGCGCACCCTGGAAGAAGGATTTCCGGAGGTGACCGTCATGCAGACGATTGTCGGATGGCATATCGAGCTGGAATTCGAGGAGGACTCCCATCGCACCCGCGCCGCCGCCCTCGTACGTCTCCCGGACGGCAGCGAGATGCGGGCGCACGGATACGCGAGCCGCCACCCAAGCGACGCTCAGCAGCCGAGGGTCGGCGAGGAGGTGGCGGGTGCCAGGGCGCTCAACGAACTCGCGATGAAGCTGCTGACCAAGGCACACGACGAGATCGACGAGGCCGCGGGCAGGGAGTCGTACCCGCTGACCTGAGCCGGACGGTCAGGGGTTTTTCACCGGGTGGCCGATCAGCATGGCGGGGGCCCCGGCCACCCGGGTCAGGAACACCGTGGCCGCGTGCGGCCCCTTGAGCTTCATCCTGCGGCGCAGCTCCTCCGGTTCCACGGCGGAACCGCGCTTCTTGACGGTCAGGACGCCGACCTCCCGCTCCCGCAGCAGCGCCTTGAGCCGCTTCAGGCTGAACGGAAGTTGGTCGGTGATTTCGTACGCGGTCGCGAAGCCGCAGTCGCAGGGCGTATCGCCCGTGATGTACGCGATTGTCTCGTCGATCAGCCGTCCCCGGCACCGGTCCACGATCTCGGCGACCAGATGCGCGCGGATGACGGCGCCGTCCGGCTCGTACAGAAAACGCCCGACGGGCCCGACGGGTGGGGCGGGAAGCGGCGCGGGCGCCATCAGTGTGGCGCGGGACGGCAGCAGTGTGGCCCGGTACGCGCCGGGCGTGAAGCCCTCGCCGAACCAGAGCACCGCCTCCTTCACATCGCCGCCGTCCGAGATCCACTCGGCCTCCGCGCGCGGTCCGATCGCCTCGTGCGGGACGCCGGGGGCGATCTTGAGCGCCGCGCGCGGGGCCTTCAGCGCCGCGCCCGTCGCCCAGGACAGCGGCGGTGAGTACGCCTCCGGATCGAAGATCCTGCCCCGCCCGCCGCGCCGGGCCGGGTCGACGAAGACCGCGTCGTACGCGGAGGTGTCGACCTCGGTCACATCGGCGCACCGCACCTCGATCAGGTCCGCCAGGCCGAGCGCCGACGCATTGGCGCGGGCGACCTCGGCGGTCAGCGGATCGCGGTCCACGGCGAGCACCCGGATACCCGCCCTGGCCAGTGCGATCGCGTCGCCGCCGATCCCGCAGCACAGGTCGGCCACGCTCCGTACGCCACCGAGCGCCGCGAACCGCTGGGCACGGTAGGTCGCGACGGATGTCCGGGTCGCCTGCTCGACGCCGTTCGGTGTGAAGAACATCCGGTACGCGTCATCGGCGCCGAACTTCGCCACGGCGCGCT
>DATCWZ010000019.1:0-3147 GCA_036566065.1 Streptomyces sp.
TCCCTGCGGTCCGCGGTTGCCCGAAAAAACTTGCGGGCCTCCGGGATTGTCCGGCGCCCGGACCGTCTCTTCCTGGTGTCGGCACTGCCCGCTGCGGCGATGAAGGGACCGGGGACGTTGGAGACAGGTTCGGGGCGAACGGCGGGCTGGGACCTGGAGGAACTGGCCCGGCTCGTGAAGGGCGCACAGCGCGGGGACGCTCTGGCCATGGACGAACTGCTCGGTGCCGTCGCCCCGTACATCGGCCGAATCTGCGGACCGGTCGCCTTGCAGGACGGGGCGGATGCCGCGCAGGAGACACTCATCGCCGTCTTCCGCAATCTGCGTCAGCTCAGGACACCAGCGGCGTTCCTGGGGTGGGTCCGGGCGATCGCCGTCCGCGAGGCCGTCAAGCTGGCCAGGAACCGCGTCCGGCAGGGCACACCTCTCGCGGAGCTGGAGGAGAGGCCCGGCCGCGAGGAGCCACAGCTCGCCTCGGACATCGCCGATGCCATGGGAAGGCTCTCGCCGGAGCATCGCGTGGTGCTCACCCTGCGGCATGTCGACGGCCTGAACGAACAGGAGGTCGCGAGGATCCTCGCGGTTCCGGTCGGGACGGTCAGATCACGGCTGTTCCGCGCTCGACGCTCGTTCCGCGACGCCTGGGGCTGACGCAACGCACCACGGGGCGGACGAAACCTGGACAGAGGAGCTGTCATGCCTAACCGCACACCGCCGATGCCCCCGCTGGAGGGGATCCGCCATCGCTATGCCGAGGTACGAGGAGTCCGGCTGCACATCGCCGAGGCCGGCGAGGGGAAGCCGGTGCTGCTGCTGCACGGATTTCCGCAGCACTGGTACGGGTGGCGGCGGCTGATCCCGCTGCTGTCCGGGGAATACCGGCTGATCTGTGTGGATCTCCGCGGCTTCGGCTGGTCACAGGCCCCGGCCCACGGGTACGACACCGGCAGCCGGGTGGCGGACGTACTGGCGCTGATGGACGAGCTCGGCCTGGAGCGGACCGCGCTCATCGGGCACGACTGGGGTGCCTGGACGGGCTTCCATCTGTGCCTGCGCGCGCCCGGGCGGTTCAGCCATTTCCTCGCGTTGAACATGCTCCACCCCTGGCCGCAGCACAGCCGGCTGATGCCGCAGTCCTGGCGCTTCTGGTACACGGCACTGCTCGAACAGCCGCTGCTGGGCCGCTGGATGCTGCGCCACCGGCCTGGGTTCACCCGGTATCTGATGCGAAAAGGGGTCGTGGGGACGGCGGTGTGGGAGCCGGCTGCGCTGGACGAGTTCGTGAGGTCGAGCAGGGAGCCCGGCCGGGCGCGGGCCGGGGAGGCGCTGCACCGCGCCTTCGCGCTCAGGGACATCGCGAAGCTCCTGCTGGGCAGGTACAACAGGTTCCGGCTCACCACTCCGACGCTGATCCTGGCGGGTGCCCGGGACTTCATGCTGCCGCCGGGCGTGCTGGCGGGCGGCAACCGGCACGCCGACGACCTGAGGGTCGAGGTGGTCGCAGACTGCGGGCACTACCTGCACGAGGAACGCCCCGAACTGGTGGCCGAGGCCGCACGGGCGCTGTTCTCCGGCGCGCACTGAAACAAACCGCCCCGCCCGGGCGCTCCGGCGGGGCCGGAGGTTTCGGGCGGGGCGGGGAGGGCGGTTCTGCGGGTCAGGCCACCGGAGCCGGGTACGTCGGGTACTCCACTCCGGACACGTACTGGACGACGCGGATGACCTGGCAGGAGTAGCCGAACTCGTTGTCGTACCAGAGGTACAGGATCGCGTTGTCGCCGTCGACCTTGGTCGCACCGGCGTCGACGATCGAGGCGTGGCGCGAACCGATGAAGTCGCTCGACACCGCGTCGGGTGCGCTGATGAAGTCGATCTGGCGCTTGAGCGGCGAGGTCAGCGACACATTGCGCAGGTAGTCGAGGACCTCCGCGCGGTTGGTCTCGCGGCCGAGCCGCAGGCTGAGGATCGCGATCGAGACGTCGGGCACCGGGACCCGGATCGAGCTGCCGGTGATCGTCGCGTTCAGGTCGGGCAGCGCCTTGGCGACCGCGGAGGCAGCGCCGGTCTCGGTGAGGACCATGTTGAGCGGCGCCGAACGGCCCCTGCGGTCCGATTTGTGATAGTTGTCCAGCAGGTTCTGGTCGTTGGTGAACGAGTGAACGGTCTCCACGTGGCCGCGCAGGACGCCGTACTCGTCCGCCATCGCCTTCAGCGGCGGGACGATCGCGTTGGTCGTGCAGGACGCGCAGGAGATGATCTGCTCGTCCGGCTTGATCATGTCGTGGTTGACCCCGTGGACGACGTTGGGAACGTCGCCCTTGCCGGGCGCTGTCAGCACGACCTTGGCGATACCGGGGCGCAGGTGCTTCGACAGGCCCTCGCGGTCACGCCACTTGCCGGTGTTGTCGATGAGGATGGCATCCTTGATGCCGTACTCCTCGTAGTTCACCGATGCCGGGTCGTCGGAGTAGATGACCTTGATCTCGGTGCCGTTGGCGATGATCTTGTGGTTCGCCTCGTCAACGGTGATGGTGCCCTGGAACTGCCCGTGGATGGAGTCACGGCGCAGCAGCGAGGCGCGCTTGACGATGTCCTGGCCGGCGCCCTTGCGGACGACGATGGCGCGCAGCCGCAGGCCGGTGCCGGAGCCGGCCTTCTCGATGAGCAGGCGGGCGAGAAGGCGGCCGATGCGGCCGAAGCCGTACAGGACGACATCGCGCGGCTGGTGCCGCTCGGCCTTGTTGGCACCGGTGGCTCCGGAGACGGCCTCCGCGGTGAACTCCTCGATGGAAAGACCACGGTCGTCGGCCTTGTAGGTCGCGGCGATCATGCCGAGGTCGATCTGGGACGGACCGAGATCGAGCGTGGTGAGAGCCCGCAGGATCGGCAGCGTCTCGGTGACCGAGAGCTCCTCACCCGCGATCTGCCGGGCAAATCGGTGAGTCTTGAGGATGCTGACCACCGACTTGTTCACCAGGGAGCGGCTGTGCAGCAGGACCGTGACGTCACGCTCCCGGCACAGCTTCCCGATGATCGGGATCATCGACTCCGCGATCTCCTCGCGGTTCTTCCAATCGGTGAACGCGTCTTCGTTGACAGTCACAGGTTCATCTTTCGAGCTAGGCGGTGCTCATATGCTAGCTCCCT
>DATCWZ010000275.1:0-7665 GCA_036566065.1 Streptomyces sp.
ACGGGGCCGGGTCGGCACCCCGGACATCCTGTCCATGCTGGCGCTCGACGCGTCGCTGGACGTCTGGGACGGTGTCGCGGTGGAGGCGGTCCGGGCCAAGTCCCTGGCGCTGACGGACTTCTTCCTGGAGTGCGTCACCGCGTACGCGCCGGGCGGCAGGGTCACCTCGGTGACCCCGGCCGCCCACGCGGAGCGCGGCAGCCAGGTGTCGCTGCGCTGTGAGGATCCGGCGGACACCGAGCCGGTGATGCGGGCACTCATCGACAGGGGCGTAGTCGGCGACCTGCGCCGGCCGGACGTACTTCGGTTCGGTTTCACACCGATGTACGTGGGCTTCGCGGACGCGGAACGCGCGGCCCGCGTCCTCGCGGACGTCCTGACGGTGACCCCGGCGCCCTGACCTCGCCGGATACGCTCGATTTCGGGGGTGGCCGCTTCTGCGTGACGGAGAAGCAGCCACCCCCGAATCCGAACTTGGGGTGGAGCAGCATGGTGGATTCTGCCGCGCGGGCGGGGGACGACGAGGAGCGGGCGCGGGAGGAGCAGGAGGCCGCGTCGGCGTTCGGGCATCCGGCCGTCGCTCCGGACGGGTCGGCGGCCTACGGCGGCCACCCCGACCAGGTGATCGATTTCTACGCCCCCCGAGACGCCCCCCGAGACGGCGGCACCGGCGTGCCCCTGGTGGTCGTGCTGCACGGCGGGGCCTGGCGGGCGCCGTACGACCGCAGCCATGTGTCGCCGTTCGCGGACTACCTGGCCCGGCGTGGTTTCGCCGTCGCCAGCGTGGAGTACCGGCGTGGTACCCCTGGCGGTGACGGGGCGCCGGTCGCGGGGCGGTGGCCCGAGACGTTCGACGATGTGGCCGCCGCGATGGACGCCCTCCCGGCGCTGGCCGCCCGGGAGCTTCCGCAGGCCGATGTGCGGCGGACCGTGGTCACCGGACACTCGGCGGGCGGCCACCTCGCGCTGTGGGCCGCCGCCCGGCACGTACTCCCCGAGGACTCGCCGTGGCGCCTTTCCGGGCCCCCGGACCTGCGCGGCGTGGTCGCCCTGGCGCCGATCGGCGACTTCGCGTCCTCGGTTGAACTGGATGTCTGCTCCGGGGCGGTGCGCCAACTCCTCGGCGGTACGGAGTTGACTGCGGCCCGCCTCGCGTACGCCGACCCGGCGGCACTGCTGCCGACCGGCATCGCGACGACCGTGGTGCAGGGCGTTCACGACATCACCGTCCCGTACGAGGTCTCCGAGGCCTTCGTCGCGGCGGCGGCGAAGCAGGGAGAGACGGTGGGGCTGACCCTGCTGGACGACGCCGGCCACTTCCCCCTGATCGACCCCTCGACGGACGCCTGCGCGGTGGTGGCGGAGGAGATCGCCCAACTCGTCTGGTAGGCCCCGGGATCAGCGGACCCCGGCCGGGCGGATCACATCGTGCATCGGATCGTAAGTCTGTCTGCGGCACTCGGTGCTCCGGAGAACGCGAGCGTGCCGGAGAGATCGAAGAGCGCCTGCTTCTGGTTGTTTTCGCTGGTGGAATGCATAATGCGGATCAATGTCGCGTGTGGTCTCTGCCCTGTAGGCGTACGCGAACCGAAGAGAGGGTGGCGCCATGCCTGATGTCCAGTCCGGGGCCGGGTCGAGATCCGAGTCCGAGTCCGAGTCGGGGTCCGCCGGCCGGCCGGGGCCCGTGACGCATCAGGGGCGCTTTCCCGTTTCGGGCCGGTTCGCCGGGCGACCTGTACTGAAGCGGGGCGGGAACGTCGTCGATGTGGAGACATGGGCGGGGTCGGTTCCTGCCGCCACCGGGGTGACGCCACGGGTGCGTTTCGGGAGTAAGTGGTTCAACCTGCTCTGGTTGCTCCCCATCGGCCTCGTCGTTCTGCTCGTGGGTGTCGCCGCGGCGCAGGAGCTGCGGGGACTGCCGTCGGTGCAGCGGTTCATCGCCGAGTATCCGGGCACCGACCCGAACGCGGACCACAGTTCGTACGAGGGCATCCCGTCCTGGGCGCGGTGGACGCACTTCTTCAATCTGTTCTTCATGCTGTTCATCCTGCGCTCGGGTCTGCAGATATTCAGCGACCACGCACGCTTGTACTGGACCCGGCACTCGACCCCCGGGCGTGAGTGGTTCCGTGCGCAGAAGCCCGTGCCCGACGACCCGCTGTGGACCGCCAAGCAGGATTCGATCAGCCTGCCCGGCCAGGTCGGCCTGCCGGGTATCCGGCACTCGATCGGTCTCGCCCGGTGGTGGCACCTCGGGGTGAACACGCTGTGGCTGCTCAATGGGATCGTTTTCTATGTGCTGCTGTTCACCACCGGCCAGTGGCGGCGCCTGGTCCCCACCGACTGGAACGTCTTCCCCAACGCCCTGTCGGTAGCCGTGCAGTACCTGTCGCTGGACTGGCCGCTGGAGAACAGTTGGGTGGCCTACAACGCGCTCCAGGAACTGGCCTATTTCTTCACTGTCTTCGTCGCCGCGCCTCTCGCGATGGTGACCGGACTGGGGATGTCGCCCGCACTGTCCACCCGCTTCAAGCGGCTGAGCAAGGTCCTGAGCATTCAGACCGCGCGGTCTTTGCATTTCCTGGTCTTCGCCTGGTTCCTGTTCTTCATCGTGATCCATGTGAGCCTGGTCTTCGCGACCGGCCTGCTCACCAATCTCAATCACATCAGCAGCGGCCGGGACGACGCGAGCTGGCTCGGCTTCTGGATAACCGTCGGCTGGATGTCGGTCGTCGTCGCCGCCTGGGTCGCCGCGACGCCACTCACCCTGCGCAAGCCCCGGCTCATACAGCGCGTCGGGTTCGCACTCATCGGGCCGTTCCAGCGACTGTTCGAGCATGTGGATGTCACTCCGGGCCAGTACACCGAGAAGGACATCTCTCCCTACTTCTGGCACAACGGTCATTACCCGGATTCCGCCGAGTACAGGGAACTGCAGAACGGCGGGTTCGCCGACTACCGGCTGACCATCGGCGGCCTCGTCGCCAATCCGGTCGAGCTGTCCCTGAGCGATCTGCGGAACCTTCCGGTCCATGAGCAGATCACCCAGCACTTCTGCATCCAGGGCTGGTCCGGAGTGGCCAAGTGGACGGGTGTCTCCATGGCCACAATCCTCGATCTGGTCACACCGGACACCGAAGCGCGGTGGGTGGTGTTCTACTCGCTGGGGGAAGGCCCCGACGGCGGTATGTACTACGACGCCCATCCGATCGAACAGATGCGCAGCGAGCTCACCATGCTCGCCTATGACATGAACGGTGAAGAGCTGTCCTTCGGGCACGGTGCCCCCCTGCGGCTGCGCAATGAACTCGAGCTCGGTTTCAAGCAGGTCAAGTGGATCGGCGCGATCGAGTTCGTCGCCGACTTCTCCGAGATCGGCAGCGGGTTCGGCGGCTACAACCAGGACCACGAGTTCTTCGGCTACCGGCAGTCGGTATAGCGACGCAACGTCAGGACCTGTCCCTCCGCACGGTCGACAGGTTCGTGAGAGAGACTGGGAGCATGCTAAAAATCTCGCTCGATGCCCTGGTCCGTCAGCAGATCAGCCAGGCCACAGCCTCAGGCAGCGGCCGTTCGGCGGAGACCGTCTACGGCGGCCATGAGAAGCTTCTGCGCCAGACCGTCATCGCCATGACCGAGGGCTCCCAGCTCTCCGATCACGAGAGCCCGGGGGAGGCGACCCTGCAGGTCCTGCAGGGTCGGGTCGTGCTCGCGGCCGGTGACGTGTCCTGGGAAGGCCGCACGGGAGACATGATCGTCGTGCCCGACAGCCGCCACCGTGTGGATGCCCTGGAGGACTCCGCCATGCTGCTGACCGTCGTCAAACGGCCCTGATCCCGGCCCCGGCTTCCTCCGGAGGCACTCCCGAGGGGGCCGGGTAGTCCTTGCGACGGACGCCGCAGGATCCGTATTCCTGCCGACGACCGCGATGCGGCCTGCCGCCTACCGTGGTGGGCGTGACCGAGACCAAGACCAGAAGCCCCGAGTTCAGGCTGGCCGCAGGGGCGATAGACGGCCTGCGGCAGGACCTCTTCCGCGACGCGTTCGCCTATCGCCCGCTGGCCCCGCTGGGGACGGACGGGCCGGTGGTCCGGCGGTGGCCGGAGCGGCTGCGGAAGTACGCCGTGTGGACCCCCCATGCGGTGGTCGCAGCCGCAGCCCTGTTCTCGCTGCTGTTCGGGCTCGCCGACGCTGATCCCGGTCTGTTCGGGGCGTTCCTCTTCGCAGGGGGCCTGCCGGCGATCGTGGTGCTGATGACCCTGGTCAGGCCCGTTGCCGCGTTCTGGGCGTCGATGGCGCTGATCCCGGTGGTCGCGATGGTGGGCAGCGGTGCCTGGCCCTGGGGGCCGAGCACTTTCCTCAGCCATCTGACGGTGCTGGTCGTGGTCGCCGCACGGACCCGGCCGCGTACCGCCGCCTGGATGTGGGCCATCACCGTGGTGGCGGGTTCGTTCCTGGAGAACTTCAACAGCTGGCCGGGCTCGTCCACCAACGGGGGCATGGCCGTGACCTCCGCCTTCGCCCTGCTCGTCGTCGCCGTCGTGCAGATCCGCCGTGACGCCGAGCGCGAGGTGACCGTGCAGCGCACCGTCACCGCCGTCGAACGCGACCGGCGCACGCTCCTGGAGGAGCGCACCACCATCGCCCGCGAACTGCACGACGTCGTCGCCCACCACATGTCGGTCGTCGCCATCCAGGCCGAGGCGGCACCGTACCGGGTGGAGAACCCGCCGCCCGAGCTTGAACAGGCGTTCGTCACGATCCGGGAGAACGCGGTGGCCGCGCTCACCGAACTACGCAGGGTGCTGGGCGTCGTACGTGCGGAGGACTACGAGGCCCCGGACGCCCCGCAGCCCACCCTCGCCGCCCTGGACCGGCTGCTCGACAACGTGCGTGAGGCCGGTCTTGAGACGGAGAAGACGGTCACCGGAGCGGTGCGCGAGCTGCCGCAGGGCGTCGAGCTGTCGGCGTACCGCATCGTCCAGGAGGCACTGAGCAACACGCTGCGGCACGCGCCAGGGGCGTCCGCCAAGGTGGAGATCGCGTATGTCCTCGGCGGCCTGGGGCTGCGCATCGTCAACGGGCCGGCGACCGGTCTCGTCAAGCCGTCGCCCGGCGCCGGGCACGGGATCACGGGGATGCGGGAGAGGGTCGCGATGCTGAACGGTGAGATGACCGCGCAGACCACCGCGGACGGCGGTTACGAGATTGCCGCCTTCCTTCCCGTACCGGCGGAGGACCACGCCACCGAGCGGGACGGGAGCGCCGCATGAGCGAGAGCGACATCCGCGTACTGATCGTCGATGACCAGATGATGGTCCGCGAGGGCTTCACCGTGCTGCTCAACGCGATGCCGGGCATCGAGGTCGTCGGTGAGGCGGTCGACGGGCGGCAGGCGGTGGAGCAGGTCGCGGCGCTGCGTCCCGATGTGGTGCTGATGGACATACGGATGCCCGAGCTCAACGGCATCGAGGCGACCCGCGAGATCGTCGCGGCCGACGCGGCGGCCAAGGTGCTCGTCCTGACGACGTTCGACCTCGACGAGTACGTGTACCAGGCGCTGCGGGCCGGGGCCTCCGGGTTCCTGCTGAAGGACGCGTCCGCCCGTCAGCTCGCTGACGGTGTACGGGTGGTGGCGTCCGGCGAGGCGCTGCTGGCGCCGACCGTGACCCGGCGGCTGATCACGGAGTTCTCCCGGCTCGCCGGGGCGCCGAAGCCGCCCACGATGGCCCGGATCGGCGACCTCACCGAGCGGGAGACGGAGGTGCTGGTCCTGATCGCGCAGGGGCTGTCGAACCTGGAGATCGCCTCGCACCTGGTCGTCGCCGAGTCGACCATCAAGACGCATGTCAGCCGCATCCTGGTCAAGCTGGGGCTGCGCGACCGCACCCAGGCGGCGGTGTTCGCGTACGAGGCACGGCTGGTCACCCCCGGATAGCACGGGGCGGACGGCGCCGGGCGGATAGCGTCGGGCCCATGTACGTGTCCTTCGACCCCTGGTCGCCCGCGTTCGTCGCCGACCCGTATCCCGCCTACGCCGCGCTGCGCGCCGCGGGCAGGGCGCACTACTTCGAGCCGACCGGGCAGTGGCTGATCCCGCACTACTCCGATGTGTCGGCGCTGCTGCGCGACCGGCGCCTCGGTCGGACGTATCTGCACCGCTTCAGCCATGACGAGTTCGGCCTGGCGCCGCCGCCCGAGGCGCACGCGGCGTTCCACACGCTCAACGGGCAGGGCATCCTCGATCTGGAGGCCCCCGACCACACCCGGATCCGGCGCCTCGTCGCCAAGGCGTTCACGCCGCGTACGGTCGAGGCGCTCACCCCGGCGGTGGAGCGGCTGGCCGCCGGGCTGGTCGGCGAGTTCGTCGACGCGGGCGGCGGCGATCTGCTCACCGAGGTCGCCGAGCCGCTGCCGGTCGCGGTCATCGCCGAGATGCTGGGCGTGCCGGAATCCGACAGGCCGCTGCTACGGCCCTGGTCGGCGGCGATCTGCGGGATGTTCGAGCTGAACCCGTCGGAGGAGGCGGCCCGGGCCGCCGTCGAGGCGTCGGTCGAGTTCTCCTCGTATCTGCGCGGGCTGATCACCGAGCGACGCGGGGACCCGGGCCCGGATCTGATCACCGCGCTCATCGCCGCCCACGACGACGAGGACCGGCTCACCGAGCAGGAGATCATCTCCACCTGTGTCCTGCTGCTCAACGCGGGCCACGAGGCGACCGTCAACGCCACCGTCAACAGTTGGTGGATGCTCTTCCGGCACCCCGAGCAGCTCGCGGCCCTGCGCGCCGATCACAGCCTGCTGCCGACGGCGGTGGAGGAGCTGCTGCGGTACGACACCCCGGCGCCCATGTTCGCCCGCTGGGTCCTGGACGAAATCGAGATCGACGGCACCGTCCTTCCGCGCGGCTCGCAGGTGGCGCTGCTGTTCGCCTCCGCCAACCGCGACCCGGGGCGCTTCGCCGACGCCGACCGGCTGGACCTGTCGCGGGAGGACAACCCGCACATCTCGTTCGGGGCGGGCATCCACTACTGTCTGGGCGCGCCGCTGGCCCGGGTCGAGCTGGCCGCCTCGTTCGGTGAACTGCTGCGCAGGGCGCCCGGGATGAGGCCGGTCGCCGAACCGCGGTGGAAGCCGGGCTATGTGATCCGGGGGCTGCGGGAACTGCTGGTCGAGATCTGACCCGGCGCCCGCTACTTGGTCTCCAGGTCGCGGCGCCGGAAGCCGTCGAGCCCCAGCCACATCAGCCCGGCGGCGATCAGCGTGAGGACCACCATCGGCGTCCAGCTCATGTCCGCGGCCGGCAACTGCGGCACATGGCCGAACGGGGACACGCTGTTCATCCAGTCCGGGAAGCGCAGCAGCTTGCCCAGGTAGCCGACGACGAACGCGTACACCGGCACGGCCCAGGCCGCCGATGCCGCACGGGGCCACCGGCCGAAGAGGACGGCCGCGATCCCGGCGGTGACCCACAGCGCGGGGGCGTACGCGAGCGACGCGCCCAGCAGCCGGAGGAACAGCCCCCCGTCCCCGGTCGACACGGCCCCCGCCGCGCCGATGCCGGCACCGCCCACCAGCAGCACCGCCGTGCCGCCCGCCATGGCGACGAACAGATGGCTTCCGGCCCAGCGGGTGCGGGACAGGCCGGTCGCGAGCAGTGGCTCC
>DATCWZ010000015.1:0-6077 GCA_036566065.1 Streptomyces sp.
CGACCGCGGACGCCAGCGCCTTCAGGTCCAGCGACCCCGCCACGGGCACGACCGCCACGGTCAGTTCGCCGTCGACCTCGGCCACCAGCGTTTTGAACACCCGGTCCGGCGAGACCCCGAGCGCCTCGGCGGCCTCGTCGCCGTACGACGGGGCCGCCGGGTCGTGCTCGTACGAGCGGACCGTGAACGCCGCGCCCGCCGCGGTCAGCGCGACCGTCGCCGGCGTGCCGCCCGCCTGGTGCTGCTTCTTCGACTTCTTCGCCACCTGCGGGGGTCCTCTGTTCAGTTCGGGTACGTGAGAGCGCGGGTCAGGTCCACCGCGGGCAGTGACGGCAGATGCCGGATGACCGCGGTCTCCTTCCGCAGCAGGGTCAGCTCGTCGCGCAGCCGGGACGCGTTGTCCGGCGCCTGGAGCAGCCGCTGCTTCGTCGGGACGTCGAGCACGGTGGCGGCGGCCACCAGGTAGGAGACCACGGACGGGTCGTCGGGCAGCTCCGCCCCGGTCGTCAGGGAGCGCTCACTGGCCCCCGCGAGCCGCTTCTGGTAGCTGTGGAACGCCCGCAGGACCCTTTCCGCCAGCGAGGCGGCCTCGTCCCCGCCGTCATCGCCGCCCTGCTTCTCGTCCAGCTCCTCGACCTCGGCCGTCAGATACGGCCCGTTCGCGTCGACCGAGAGCAGCCCGACCCGGGTGGTGCCGGTCGCGAGGACCTCGAAGCTGCCGTCGGCCCGCTCCCGGATCTTCGCCGCGTCCGCGATGCAGCCGACCCGGTGGAAGGACTGGACGGGGTCGGGCCCGAAGCCGTCGCCCGGGGCCCGGTCGACGGGATGGACGGCGGTGCTGTCCGGCATCCCGACGGCCGTCGGGGCGATCTCGCGGCCGTCGCGGATCGCGACCACGACGAAACGGCGCGGCTCGTCCTCGTCGGTCTCCAGCAGCTCACGCATCATGGCGCGATAACGCTCCTCGAAGACGTTGAGCGGCAGCACGAGGCCGGGGAACAGCACCGCGTTCAGCGGGAAGAGGGGCAGACGGGCGGTGGTCACAACGCTCAAGCGTAATGGTCCCGGCGCACTCCGTGGCCTGCCCGGTCGCGCAGGGGCATCGCGGAGGCGACCCGGAGCCGCGCGGTGTCCCTCGTATCGAGGAAACGGCCGAGTGCGTCACCGGACACCGAAGCCCACGGGAACGAGGTCGCGTACGGCCCGATCAGCCGGAACTGTTCGAGCGCATCCGGCCAGCGGCCCCGCGCCACCAGCACGTACGCCAGCAGATTGCGCACCTCGGCGGGCCACGGGTCACCGGCCGGACAGGCGGCGGACAGCGCGATCGCGCGATCCGCGGCCGCTTCGATCCGGTCCTCCTGTACGGAGGTGATCCGCCCGGTCCGCAGCCCGTCGCGCAGCAGCGTGAACGCCGCCCGGGCCGGCAGCGCCTGCACCAGCGAGTCGGGCAGGGCGTCATCGGCGGCCCGTTCCGCGAAGTCGAAGCACTCGCGGTGCGAGCCGTACCAGGCGGCCGAGAGATAACCCAGCGCCGCGACATGGCAGCCGTAGTGGTACGGGGAGCGCCGCACGGCCTGCTCCCACAGGGCCTCGAAGGCGGTGTGCGCGGCATGCGTGCCCCTGGCGTGGTCCAGGGCCAGCCGCCAGGGCACGGGATCGCGCGGATCGGCGTCCGATGCCGCGGTGATCAGCGGGGCCACCTCCCGGAGCTGGTCGGCGCGGGCCGGTGACTCCCAGGCGCGGCGGACGGCCAGCCCGGCCTTGACGAGCAGGGCGTCCGGATCGCGCGGCGACGCGGCGAGCCAGTCTGCCAGCCAGCCGTCACGGCTGTACGCGAACGTGACGAGGCGGGTGAGGACGCGGTCACGGTACTCCCACTCGGCGCAGTCCCTGGTCGTCGCCAGCAGCTTCGCGGCGGGTTCGAAGTCGCCCCGGGCGGCGGCCGGCAGCGCGGGGGAGAGCCGCTCGTCCGGGGCGTCGAGCAGCACCGCGTCGTCCGCCGGCAGTCCGGCCGACAGCGCGGGGCCGTGCCGGAGCCTGCGCGTCGTACTGAGCATGGCACGAAGGAAAAGCATGGTGCGGACCATTGAAAAGCGCTGGTGGGAGCGGCGCCAGAGAGGTGCTGTGAAGCTTCTGTGGCGAGTGGACGCCGAACGTACGGGGAACGGGTACGTTTCCCGGAAAAGCCCAGGGCAACGCGGACGTTGTCATCCCCGGCGCAGAGTCCGGGACGCGCCCGCCGCGACCGTCGTGGCCAGGATCCAGCCCAGCAGCACCAGCGCCGCCGCGGCCCACTGCCAGCCGCCCTCCATCCGCCAGTAGCCGTCCTGCCCGAGATTGATCACCGGCACGAGCAGGTCCAGCGCGTACAGCGGGGCGTTCCACTCGGGGTGCTCCGACCCCTTGATCGGCGCCGGGCTGTAGTGGGCGAAGGCCACCGTGCCCGCCGCCCACAGCACCGCCATCCACACCGCGGCCCGCCCCGGGCGGTAGCCGTACGCCACCGTCCAGTCCTGCAGATAGCCCCAGAGCTTCGCGGCCAGGGGCAGCGTCTCGCGCCGTCTGCGCTGCTTGGCGAGCAGCACCTCCCTGGCGTCCGCGTCCTCCCCGCAGCTCCGCATCACGGCGGCCAGCCGCTCGTACGGCTCCGGTACGTACTCCGGGGTGGCCGCCAGCACCCACTCCAGGCGCCGGGACAGCGGGAAGTGGCCGTGCGGGGCGAGGTTCTCGTACACGAAACCGCCCATCGCCAGGCCACCGGGGCCGGGCCAGCTCGACGACACGTCGATCAGCGTGACGACCCGCGCGCCGTTCAGCACGACCCGCCCCTCCTCGGGCCGCTCCGCGTTGAACCGCAGCTCGGGCGCGACGATCCGGCGCAGCGAGAGCTCCTCGTGCGGGGCCAGCACGAACCGGGCCTGGTGCAGATCCACCGCGTCCCCGAACCGCCCGTCGTCCAGCCGCACCGCGCCCCGGCACTCGAAGACCTGCGCCCGGCTGCCGCGGGCCGGGGTGATGCTTCCCACGATGCCGTACGGAGGAGTGGTGCCCTGGATTCCGGTGTCGACCGCCACCCACGCCTCGCTCATGTACAGGGTGCGTTCCACGCTGAGCTGCGGGGCGTTCAGCGCCCGCAGCCCGCCCGTCGCGCGCAGCCTGCTGCCGCGCAGGCTCAGCGAACCGCCGACCGTCGCCCCGCGCAGGCTCAGCTCGCCGCGCGTGCTGATCATCTCGGCCTGCAGGTCCTGGGCGACCGACATTCCGTCGCCGACCAGGGCGCGGCCCTGCCGGTCGGGACCCAGGACGATCTGGCTGATCAGCAGGTCCGTGCCGATATGGGCGTCGGTGAGCCGGATCCCGCGCTCGATCCGGCAGCGCGGCAGATGCAGATCACCCTCGGTGTGCAGCCGGGCCGCCTCAAGCCGCGGCATCGCGCAGCCCACCATCCGCAGCGTGGTGAAGTGGCACTCGGGCAGTACGACTTCCTGTTCGAAGCGGCAGCCCGTCAGCTCCACGTACGGGGCGACCCTGCCGCCCGCCAGGTCCAGCTTCCCGGTGATCCGGACGCCCCTCAGTTTCAGCGCCGCCACCCTGCCCGGCCGGGCGGCCGGTCCGCTCAGCAGCAGCCTGGCCACCGTCCGGGCGCCGACACTGCGCTCGGGCCCCCAGACGTGCGGGGCGAACGGGTCGTCGCGCGCCGCGTCATGGCTGCGCAGATCGTAGGTGGTGCCGTTGCGGAAGGACTGCCACATGCCCAGCTCCGCGGCGCTGAGACCGTCCGGGATGTCGCTTTCGTGCGGCTCGGTCACTGGCCCTCCTCCCACCCGCGTGATCCACCGTGTGCTCGTACTGTCGTTCTTCCCTCTGTGTGACGGCGCGAACGCTATTGGTCAGCAGTGACAGCCGGGGCATGTATCAGCCAGTGATACGGGCGGCATGCGGCCCCGGGCGGTCTGCGAGAATTGCCATGTGATCTCTCGAATCGACCTGCGCGGCACCGCCCTCCCCGAGGGCGGAGCCCTGCGCGACCTGCTGCCCCGTGCCGAGTTCGACGTGGAAGCCGCCCTGGAGACGGTGCGGCCCATCTGCGAGGACGTGCGCCATCGCGGCTCCGCGGCGGTCATCGAGTGGGGGGAGAAATTCGACGGCGTACGCAGTGAGGCGCTCCGGGTACCGGCCGACGCGATCACCGGGGCGCTGGAGCGGCTCGATCCCGCTGTCCGGGCCGCGCTCGACGAGTCCGTACGCCGCGCCCGGCTCGTGCACCGCGACCAGCGCCGCACCACGCGCACCACCCAGGTCGTCCCCGGCGGCACCGTCACCGAGAAGTGGGTGCCCGTCGAGCGCGTCGGGCTGTACGTACCGGGCGGGCGCTCGGTCTACCCGTCATCCGTCGTGATGAATGTCGTCCCCGCCCAGGAGGCAGGGGTCGAGGGCATCGCCGTCGCCTCCCCGCCGCAGCGCGACTTCGGCGGACTGCCGCACCCCACCATCCTGGCCGCCTGCGCCCTGCTCGGAGTCGACGAGGTGTACGCGGCGGGCGGCGCCCAGGCCGTCGCGATGTTCGCGTACGGCACCGAGGACTGCCGGCCCGTCAACCTGGTCACCGGCCCCGGCAACATCTATGTCGCCGCCGCCAAGCGCCTGCTCAAGGGCCGCGTCGGCATCGACGCCGAGGCCGGGCCCACCGAGATCGCGATCCTCGCCGACTCCACCGCCGACCCGGTGCACGTCGCGGCCGACCTGATCAGCCAGGCCGAGCACGACCCGATGGCCGCCGCCGTGCTGGTCACCGACTCCGAGGAGCTCGCCGCCGCCACCGAGGCCGAACTGGTGCCGCAGGTGGCCGCCACCCGGCACGTCACCGACCGGATCGAGCCCGCGCTGGCCGGAAAGCAGTCGGCGATCGTCCTGGTCGACAGCCTGGAGGACGGCCTCACAGTCGTCGACGCCTACGCCGCCGAACACCTGGAGATCCAGACCGTGGACGCGGCGGCCGTCGCCGGGCGGGTCCGCAACGCCGGGGCGATCTTCGTCGGCCCGTGGTCGCCCGTCTCGCTGGGCGACTACTGCGCCGGTTCCAATCATGTCCTGCCCACCGGCGGCTGCGCCTGCCACTCCTCGGGCCTGTCCGTGCAGTCGTTCCTGCGCGGCATCCACATCGTCGACTACTCCCGCGACGCGCTCGCCGAGGTCGCCCACCATGTGGTGAACCTCGCCGACGCGGAGGACCTCCCCGCGCACGGCGCGGCCGTGAAGGCAAGGTTCGGGTGGAAGGTTCCGCAGCGGTGAGCGACGACAGCACCAGCCGTAACGCCTGGGACGAGCTGCCCATCCGCGACGAGCTGCGCGGCCAGTCCCCCTACGGGGCGCCCCAGCTCGACGTCCCCGTACGGCTGAACACCAACGAGAACCCCTACCCGCTGCCCGACGCGCTCGTCGACCGGATCGCCGAACGTGTCCGCGAGGTGGCCCGCACCCTCAACCGCTACCCCGACCGCGACGCCGTCGAGCTGCGCACCGAGCTGGCCCGCTACCTCACCCGCACCGCGGGACACGAGGTCGGCGCCGCCAACGTCTGGGCGGCCAACGGCTCCAACGAGGTGCTCCAGCAACTGCTGCAGACCTTCGGCGGCCCGGGCCGCACGGCGATCGGCTTCGAACCCTCGTACTCGATGCACGCCCTCATCGCCCGCGGCACCGGCACCGGCTGGATCTCGGGCCCGCGCGCCGAGGACTTCACGATCGACGTGCCGGCCGCGGTCAAGGCCATCGCCGAACACCGCCCCGCCGTGGTGTTCATCACCTCGCCCAACAATCCCACCGGCACCGCCGTGGACGCGGAGACGGCCGTCGCGCTGTACGACGCCGCGCAGGCCGCCGGGCCCTCGATGGTCATCGTCGACGAGGCGTACGGCGAATTCAGCCACCACCCCTCGCTGCTCCCCCTGATCGAGGGCCGCCGGAACCTGGTGCTGTCACGCACCATGTCCAAGGCGTTCGGCGCGGCCGGGCTGCGGCTCGGCTATCTCGCCGCCGACCCCGCCGTCGTCGGCGCGGTCCAGCTCGTACGG
>DATCWZ010000280.1:0-2068 GCA_036566065.1 Streptomyces sp.
GCCACGGCGTTACTTTCGATCTGCTGGCGGACGGGTGGTTGAGGCCGCATGACGCACAAGTGGACGTACCGAGGCACCTTCGATCTGGGTATGTTCCTCGCCGTCAGGGCAGCCACCCGCGTCCTCGAGGAGTCGAGACCCGTGTCGGAAAACAAAGGTCCTCAGAAGTTCGTCTACGACTTCACCGAGGGCAACAAGGATCTGAAAGACCTTTTGGGCGGGAAGGGTGCGAATCTTGCCGAGATGACCAATCTCGGGCTGCCGGTACCTCCCGGCTTCACCATCACCACGGAGGCGTGCAAGGTCTACCTCGGCAGCGGCGACGAGCCGGCCGAGCTGCGCGGCGAGGTGAGCGAGCACCTCACGGCGCTCGAGAAGCGGATGGGCAAGACCCTCGGCCAGGCCGACGACCCGCTGCTGGTCTCCGTACGCTCCGGCGCCAAATTCTCGATGCCCGGCATGATGGACACGGTCCTGAACATCGGGCTCTCCGACGCGTCGGTCGTCGGGCTCGCCGCGCAGGCCGGTGACGAGCGGTTCGCCTGGGACTCCTACCGCCGCCTCATCCAGATGTTCGGCAAGACGGTCCTCGGCGTCGAGGGCGACCGCTTCGAGGAGGCCCTGGAGGCCGCGAAGCAGGCCAAGGGCGTCTCGGTGGACGTGGACCTCGACGCGTCCGACCTGCAGAAGCTGGTCGAGCAGTTCAAGAAGATCGTCACGCAGGACGCCGGCCGCGAGTTCCCGCAGGACCCGCGCGAGCAGATGGACCTCGCCATAAAGGCCGTCTTCGACTCGTGGAACACCGACCGGGCCAAGCTCTACCGCCGCCAGGAGCGCATCCCCGGCGACCTCGGCACCGCCGTCAACATCTGCACCATGGTCTTCGGAAACCTCGGCCCCGACTCCGGCACGGGCGTCGCCTTCACCCGTGACCCGGCCAGCGGCCACCAGGGCGTCTACGGCGACTACCTCCAGAACGCGCAGGGCGAGGACGTCGTCGCGGGCATCCGCAACACCGTGGCGCTCGCCGACCTCGAAGCGATCGACAAGAACTCGTACGACGAGCTCATGAAGATCATGGAGACGCTGGAGACCCACTACAAGGATCTCTGCGACATCGAGTTCACCATCGAGCGCGGCCGGCTGTGGATGCTCCAGACCCGGGTCGGCAAGCGCACCGCGGGCGCCGCGTTCCGTATCGCCACCCAGCTCGTCGACCAGGGCCTCATCGACGAGGCCGAGGCGCTCCAGCGCGTCACGGGCGCGCAGCTCGCCCAGCTCATGTTCCCGCGCTTCGAAGACGCAGCAGCCGTCGGCGGGAAGGGGCCCGTGCTGCTCGGCCGGGGCATCGCCGCCTCCCCGGGCGCCGCGGTCGGCAAGGCCGTCTTCGACTCGTACACCGCGGTCAAGTGGTCCAGGTCCGGCGAGAAGGTCATCCTGATCCGCCGCGAGACCAACCCCGACGACCTCAACGGCATGATCGCCGCCGAGGGCATCCTCACCTCGCGCGGCGGCAAGACCTCGCACGCCGCCGTCGTCGCCCGCGGCATGGGCAAGACCTGTGTCTGCGGCGCCGAGGAGATCGAGGTCGACACCAAGCGCCGCCGGCTGACGGTCCGCGGGACCGTCGTGGAGGAGGGCGACCTCGTCTCCGTCGACGGCTCCACCGGCAAGGTGTACCTCGGCGAGGTACCCGTCGTACCGTCCCCGGTCGTCGAGTACTTCGAGGGCCGGATGCACCCGGGTGCCGACGACGCCGACGAGCTGGTCGCAGCCGTGCACCGCATCATGGCGTACGCGGACCGGGTGCGGCGGCTGCGCGTACGGGCCAACGCGGACAACGCGGAGGACGCCGCGCGGGCACGCCGTTTCGGGGCCCAGGGCATCGGCCTGTGCCGCACCGAGCACATGTTCCTCGGCGAGCGCCGCGAGATGGTCGAGCGGCTGATCCTGGCCGACACCGACGACGAGCGCGAGGCCGCGCTGGCCGCGCTGCTGCCGCTGCAGAAGGCGGACTTCGTCGAGCTGTTCGAGTCGATGGACGGGCTGCCCGTCACCGTACGGCTGG
>DATCWZ010000011.1:0-7574 GCA_036566065.1 Streptomyces sp.
CGTGGACCGGATCCGCGACGGGCGGTCGTTCACGACGCGGCGGGTCGTCGCCATCCAGTACGGGAAGCCGATCTTCCATCTCTCGGCGTCCTTCCAGGCGTACGAGGAGGGCATGGAGCACCAGGCGGCCATGCCGTACGCCCCCGACCCGGAGACGCTGCCGACCGCCGCGCAGATGCTTCCGCAGTACGCGGACCGCTTCAGCGACCCGAGTGTCGTGGACCGGCTGATCGAGGCGCGGGACGCCGTGGATCTGCGCTATGTGGGCGCTCCGCCGTTCGCCGTCGTCGGGGAGGAGCACGAGCCGCGCTCGCAGGTGTGGTTCCGTACGAACGGCAAGCTGGTCGACGACCCGTTGCTGCACGTCTGCATGGCGACGTACGTCTCCGACATGACGCTGCTCGATTCGGTGCTGCTCGCCCATGGGCGCGGCGGCTGGGCGGTCGGGGACGTGGTGGGCGCGAGCCTGGATCACGCGATGTGGTTCCACCGGCCCTTCCGGGCGGATGAGTGGCTGCTGTACGACCAGGAGTCGCCGTCCGCCTCCGGTGGCCGCGGGCTCGGCCAGGCCCGGATCTACACGACCGACGGGCAGCTCGCGATCACGGTGATCCAGGAGGGCGTGGTCCGGATACCGCGCTCGTGAAGAGTGCGCCGGTCCCGTCAGGGCAGCAGTCCGGCCGCGTCCAGCAGGTAGTCGGTCATCGGGTCGTAGTACCGCGGGTCGATGACGTGGTCGTCCAGCGGCACCGTGACCTGGAGGGTGCCCTCCGCCTCGGCGATGAACAGGGCCGGGTCGTTGCAGTCCGCGTAGCCGATGGAGTCCAGGCCGCGCTGCCCGGCGCAGCCCGCCCAGCCGTGGTCGGCGACGACGAGGTCCGGCAGCGGGCGTCCCTCGCGTTCCATGCCGTCCAGGATGGCGGCCATCGGGGCCGGTGAGTGGGTGTGCCACAGGGTCGCGCCCCGCTCCATCACGGCGACGTCCGCGAACTGCACGACCATGCCGTCGTCCGCCGTCAGGCAGGACGGGATCCGTACGATCTCGCAGCCCGCGGCCCGCAGCGCGGCGGCGGTCTGCCGGTGCACGTCGAGCAGCCCGCCCGGGTGTCCCGTCGCGAACAGCACCCGCTGGGCGCCCGCCGCGGCCTTGCGCAGCCGGGCCGCCATCCGGTCCAGGGCGTCGATCGTGAGCTCCGGGTCGATGGTGTCCTGGCCCCGGCGGTGCCCGGGGTCGTCGCTGACCCCGCATCTCTCGGCCATCACGGCCAGCACGTCCTGCTCGTCGCGCCAGCGTTCTCCCAGCTCCAGGCCCAGCCAGTAGTGCCGGTCGCCGTTGGCGAGCTTGCGGTAGTGGGCGAGGTTGTTGTCACGGGGCGTGGCTACGTCGCCCGCGATGCGGGTACGGACGAGGTGCTCGGCGAGGGCGGCGCGGCTCGGTATCGGCATGCGTCCATTGTGCCGGTCGGGGACGCTGGGTGCCGGGGACGTACCGCACAGTGGACAGCGGCGCAGCGCGGACAGCACACTGGGCCGCCCAGGTGGACGGCCCAGTGGCCAAGCGCATGAGCGACGGACGGCCGGGTTACACCTTCACCCAGTCAAGCGTGCGCTCCACCGCCCGCTTCCAGCCCTCGTACCCCTCCGCGCGCTGCTCCTCGCTCCACTGCGGCTGCCAGCGCTTCGACTCCTGCCAGTGGGAGCGCAGTTCGTCGGTGTCGCGCCAGAAGCCCGTGGCGAGCCCGGCCGCGTAGGCCGCGCCGAGCGCCGTGGTCTCGGCGACCACGGGGCGGCTGACCGGTACGTTCAGTACATCCGCCTGGATCTGCATGCACAGGTCGTTGGCGGTGACCCCGCCGTCGACCTTGAGCACGTCGAGGTGCACCCCGGAGTCCTGTTCCATCGCGTCGACCACGTCACGGCTCTGGTAGCAGATGGCTTCCAGGGTGGCGCGCGCGAGGTGCGCACCGGTGTTGTAGCGGGCCAGGCCGACGATGGCGCCCCGCGCGTCGGAGCGCCAGTACGGGGCGAACAGTCCGGAGAAGGCGGGGACGAAGTACATGCCGCCGTTGTCGCTCACCGAGCGGGCGAGCTGCTCGCTGTCCGGGGCGCTCCCGATGATCTTGAGCTGGTCACGCAGCCACTGCACGGCCGCGCCGGTCACGGCCATGGACCCCTCCAGCGCGTAGACGGCCGGGCTGCCGGCGAACTGGTAGGCCACGGTGGTCAGCAGCCCGTGCCGCGAACGCACCAGCTCGGTCCCCGTGTTGAGGACGAGGAAGTTGCCTGTGCCGTACGTGTTCTTGGCCTCGCCCGGCGCGAAGCAGACCTGGCCGACGGTGGCCGCGTGCTGGTCCCCGAGGACGCCGGTGATCGGTACGGCGGCGTTCAGCGGCCGTGAGGTGCGGGTGCTGCCGTACGCCTCGGCGTCCGAGGACGGGTGGATGCTCGGCAGCATCGCGCGGGGGATGCGCAGGATCTCCAGGAGCTCGTCGTCCCAGTCCAGGGTCTCCAGGTTCATCAGCATCGTGCGGCTGGCGTTGGTGACGTCGGTGGCGTGCACGCCGCCGTTCGGGCCGCCCGTGAGGTTCCACAGCACCCAGGCGTCCATGTTGCCGAACAGCGCGTTGCCCGCCTCGGCCTCGGCGCGGAGCCCGTCGACGTTCTCCAGCAGCCATTTGATCTTGCCGCCGGAGAAGTACGTGGCGGGCGGCAGGCCGGTCCGGTGCCGGATGATGTCGCCGTGGCCCTCGCGTTCCAGGGCCGCCGCGATGCCGTCCGTGCGGGTGTCCTGCCAGACGATGGCGTTGTAGTACGGACGCCCCGTGCGCGGGTCCCAGACCACGGTGGTCTCGCGCTGGTTGGTGATGCCGATCGCCCTGAGGTCCGAAGCCTGCAGGCCCCCGGCCCGTACGGCGTTCTGCATCGCCGTGTTGGTGCGTTCCCAGACCTCGACCGGGTCGTGTTCGACCCATCCCGACTTCGGCAGGATCTGGTTGTGTTCGAGCTGGTGCCTGGCCACCTCGTTGCCGTCGTGATCGAAGATCATGAAGCGCGTGCTGGTGGTTCCCTGATCCACCGCGCCAATGAACTCGGGCATCGCTGCCGTCCCTTCCTCTGGTGCAGACGTCCGCGAACGGACCGGTTTCGTTGCGTGGCGGCGGCTTGTGGCGCCGCCGCCGGGGACCTGCGGGGACGGTCAGCGTTCCGCCGTCGGCTCTTCGGGGACTTTCCCCTCCTGGGCCGGGCCCTTGCGCGCCTTGACCAGCGGGGAGATGACCGCGTCGTAGACGATCATGCCGATGAGGCCGCCGATGAGGGGTCCGACGATGGGGATCCACCAGTAGTCGCTGTACCAGTCGAACGACCCCGGCAGCGCGATATCGCCCCAGCCCTCGAAGTACGTGAACAGCCTGGGCCCGAAGTCGCGGGCCGGGTTGATGGCGTACCCCGCGTTCGTACCGAAGGTCATGCCGATCGCGACGACGATGAGTCCGATGATGTACGGAGCGATGTTGGACAGCGGCGCGAGGTTGTCGGTGTCGGTGACCGCGCAGATCAGCAGGAGCAGGATGCCCGTGCCGATGATCTGGTCGAGCAGTGGGCCCCACCATGAATCGCCGAAGTATTCGGCGGGGAAGGTGGCGAAGATCGAGAACGTCGGGAGCGATTTGTCCCGGGCCAGGCCTTCCTTCGTGTTGAAGGCGTCGATCGCCCACCGGTAGGACGCGTACACGAGGGCGGCGGCCACGAAGGCCCCCGCCAACTGGGCGACCCAGTACGGGAGGACCTTGCGCCAGTCCAGCGCGCGCCGGGCGGCGAAGGCGAGGGTGACCGCCGGGTTCAGGTGCGCCCCGCTCACGCCGCCGGCGACGTATACGCCGAAGACGACGCCGAGGCCCCAGCCCCAGCTGATGATGAGCCAGTCGGCGGCCCCGAAGGGGTCCATGCGACGGCCGGATCCGGGCAGACCGGCGACGGTCAGGGCGACCGATCCGACACCCAGCAGAATGAGAACGAACGTACCGAGGAATTCGGCGGCCATTTCGCCGCCGATTCCTTCCCGGTATCCGCGTCGACGTGTCGTGCTACCAGTCACAGTTATCGGCCCTTCTTCATCGGGTCGAAACATCTGGCCATTTACGGCACGCTTACGGCGGCATTGCCTGCGGCGCGTCCCGGGATCGCACCCGATCGGCGCGCGTCCGGGCGGCCGCGCGTCTGTCAGGAGGCCGCTGCGGCGAACGCTCCCCTGGCCAGCCGGTGCAGCAGGGACGCCGTCGCCGGGCGGCCCGGAAGCGCCTCGGGGCGGGCCAGGTGCGGGGTCGAGTTCAGCAGGCCGAACACCGCGTGGACGGTGACGCGGGCCTCGTTCTCCGCGAGGGCGGGATAGAGCGCGCGGACGACCTCGACCCAGACCTCGACGTACTCCCGCTGGAGCCGGCGCACCCGCTTGCGGTCGGTGTCCCGCAGGCGGTCCAGCTCACGGTCGTGCAGGGTGATCAGCGGGCGGTCGTTCAGCGCGAAGTCGATATGGCCCTCGATCAGGGCGTCCAGCAGGGCCTCCGGGGAGCCGCCCGGGGAGGCCGCGTCCTGCGAGACCCTCAACCGTCCGCCCGCCAGGAGGCGTTCACTGATGCCGATGAGCAGTTCGGCGAGCATCGCGTCCTTGCCGGGGAAGTGCCGGTACAGGCCGGGGCCGCTGATACCGACGGCCGCCCCTATCTCGTCGACTCCGACGCCGTGGAAACCACGCTCGGCGAACAGCCGGGCGGCCTCCCGGAGGATCTGCTCGCGGCGGGTGGGAGCGGCGACGCGCGCGGCGGCATGGGTGCTCATGAGGATTCATTCTAGACAGAAGGGTTAGCGCTCGTTAACCTGAAGAGGCGCGTTAACGCTCATTAACCATGATCGACGCGAGTGACATCCACTGGGTACGGGCAAGGGGGCTCGACACGATGCAGCAGGCACCGGTCCTGGCGAGCGCGGCAGATCCCGCCTCGGAGGCCTGGCAGGCCAATGAGGCGGCGCATCAGGCACTCGCCGACGAGCTGCGCACGCGGCTGGCGACGGTACGGCTCGGCGGGGGTGAGAAGGCCCGCGCCCGGCATGTGGCGCGCGGCAAGATGCTGCCCCGCGAGCGCGTGGACACGCTTCTGGACCCCGGTTCGCCGTTCCTTGAGCTGGCACCGCTGGCGGCCGAGGGGCTGTACGGCGGCGCGGCACCGGCGGCCGGAGTGATCGCCGGAATCGGCCGGGTCAGCGGCCGCGAGTGCGTGATCGTCGCCAATGACGCGACCGTCAAGGGCGGTACGTACTACCCGATGACGGTGAAGAAGCACCTGCGCGCCCAGGAAGTGGCGCTGGAGAACCGGCTCCCCTGCCTGTATCTCGTGGACTCCGGCGGCGCCTTCCTGCCCCTTCAGGACGAGGTGTTCCCCGACCGGGAGCACTTCGGCCGGATCTTCTACAACCAGGCCCGGATGTCGGGGGCCGGTATTCCGCAGATCGCGGCGGTGATGGGCTCGTGCACCGCGGGCGGCGCGTATGTGCCCGCGATGAGCGACGAGGCGGTGATCGTCCGCAACCAGGGCACGATCTTCCTGGGCGGCCCGCCGCTGGTGAAGGCCGCGACGGGCGAGGTCGTCACGGCGGAGGAGCTGGGCGGCGGCGAGGTCCACTCCCGTACGTCGGGAGTCACCGACCATCTCGCCGAGGACGACGCGCACGCCCTCCGGATCGTACGGAACATCGTCGCCACCCTCCCGGCCCGCGGCGCGCTGCCCTGGTCGGTGGAGCCGGTCGAGGAGCCGAAGGTCGATCCCGCCGGGCTCTACGGGGCGGTGCCGGTCGACTCCAGGACGCCGTACGACGTGCGCGAGGTCATCGCGCGCGTGGTGGACGGCTCGCGGTTCGCCGAGTTCAAGGCGGAGTACGGGCAGACGCTGATCACCGGCTTCGCCCGGATCCACGGGCACCCGGTCGGCATCGTCGCCAACAACGGCATCCTGTTCTCCGAGTCCGCCCAGAAGGGCGCCCACTTCATCGAGCTGTGCGACCAGCGCGGCATCCCGCTGGTGTTCCTGCAGAACATCTCCGGGTTCATGGTCGGCCGGGCGTACGAGGCCGGCGGCATCGCCAAGCACGGCGCGAAGATGGTCACGGCCGTGGCCTGCACCCGGGTGCCGAAGCTGACCGTGGTGGTCGGCGGGTCCTACGGGGCGGGGAACTACTCCATGTGCGGGCGGGCCTATTCGCCCCGCTTCCTGTGGATGTGGCCCAACGCCAAGATCTCCGTGATGGGCGGCGAGCAGGCCGCGTCCGTACTCGCCACGGTCAAGCGGGACCAGATCGAGCGGCGCGGGGAGACCTGGCCGGTCGAGGAGGAGGAGGCCTTCAAGGCTCCGGTCCGCACGCTGTACGAGCAGCAGGGCAACGCGTACTACGCCACCGGCCGCCTCTGGGACGACGGTGTGATCGACCCGATGGAGACCCGGCAGGTGCTGGGGCTCGCCCTGACCGCGTGTGCCAACGCCCCGCTGCCCGAGAAGGATCCCAGCGGACCCGGCTTCGGCGTCTTCCGGATGTGATGTGAGGACCTCCATGTTCAGCACTGTTCTGGTCGCCAACCGTGGCGAGATCGCGGTCCGGGTCATCCGGACCCTGCGCGAGCTCGGCGTGCGGTCGGTCGCCGTCTTCAGCGACGCCGACGCGGACGCCCGCCATGTGCGGGAGGCCGATACGGCGGTACGGATCGGGCCCGCGCCCGCATCCGAGAGCTATCTGTCGGTCGAGCGGCTGCTCGACGCGGCCCGGCGCACGGGCGCGGAAGCGGTCCACCCGGGATACGGGTTCCTCGCCGAGAACGCCCGCTTCGCCCAGGCCGTCACGGACGCGGGCCTGGTGTTCATCGGCCCGCCCGCCTCCGCGATCTCCCTGATGGGCGACAAGATCCGCGCCAAGGAGACCGTGTCGGCCGCCGGGGTGCCGGTGGTTCCCGGGTCGTCCGGGAGCGGGCTGACCGACGAGCAGCTCGCCGCGGCGGCGCGCGAGATCGCCATGCCGGTGCTGCTGAAGCCCTCGGCGGGCGGCGGCGGCAAGGGCATGCGCCTGGTGCGCGACGAGGCGCTCCTCGCGGACGAGATCGCGGCGGCCCGGCGCGAGGCGCGTGCCTCCTTCGGCGACGACACGCTGCTCGTGGAGCGGTGGATCGACCGGCCGCGCCACATCGAGATCCAGGTCCTGGCCGACGGGCACGGCAACGTGGTGCACCTGGGCGAGCGCGAGTGCTCCCTCCAGCGGCGCCACCAGAAGATCATTGAGGAGGCGCCGTCCGTCCTGCTCGACGAGGACATCCGGGCGGCGATGGGTGAGGCGGCCGTCCAGGCGGCCCGCTCCTGCGGCTATGTCGGCGCGGGCACGGTGGAGTTCATCGTCCCGGGCAAGGACCCGGCCTCGTACTTCTTCATGGAGATGAACACCCGCCTCCAGGTCGAACACCCCGTCACCGAACTGGTCACCGGGCTCGACCTGGTGGAGTGGCAGTTGCGGGTCGCCAGCGGCGAGCGCCTTCCGTA
>DATCWZ010000476.1:0-4955 GCA_036566065.1 Streptomyces sp.
CGTGGACCCGGACGCCGAGCCGGGCACCCCGGCCGAGGTGCCCGCCGGTCCGTACGACGCGCTGCTCGAGGCGGCCGCGCGGGCGCTGGACGCCGATGACATCGGCGGCGCCGTCCAGGCGTACAAGAACGTGCTCGCAGACGACCCCACGAATAGCGAGGCGAAGCTCGGCCTCGCCCAGGCCGAACTCCTCGGCAGGGTCGCGGGGCTCGACCCCCGGAAGGTGCGCGAGGACGCCGCGGAGAAGCCGTCCGACCCGCAGGCGCAGATGGCCGCGGCAGACCTGGACCTGGTCGGCGGTCATGTCGAGGACGCCTTCGGCCGCCTCGTCGACGCGGTGCGCGCCAACACCGGCGACGAGCGGGACACCGTACGGCTGCGACTGCTGGAGCTCTTCGAGGTGATCGGCCCCGACAGCCCGAGCGTCACCGCCGCCAGGGCCGCACTGGCGCGCGTCTTGTTCTGATCCGACAACACGGCTGTGGCGTCCGGGCGGCGCCATGGCCGTTTTCACGCCCGGCGACGAACCACGTCTCTGCTTTACCAAATCTTGATAAAGCCGGGGTCTGTTACTCGCAGTAAAGTGAGCCCTTGGTTCTGTCCGGGTAGCGACCCCAATCCCACCATTCGAACCTCCTTCCGGCGCCACCCTGTGTGGCCGGTCGGCATCCCCGGGTCGCGGTTGTTTCAGCGGGCCTTACCCGCGAGTAACGAACCCCCTTGTGCCATGGCCGGGAATGCACCACGATCGGCCACGCTCGGTCCAATACCGTCGGCCCGACGGCCAGTCGGTGCCGGCGGAAGTGTTGGGTCCCCACCGAGTGGTCGGCGGCAGTGGCGCCGATCGCGGACAGGGGGGTTCCTGCCGGACGGCAGGGCCTGTCCGAGCCGGTCGCGCAGACGCGCGGCCAGTGGTTGTCGCTCGGGGGTGATCGCCGGTGATGCGGGTGCGGTACGCGCCTCCGGTCCGGCGCTCTCCTTGCCGAGGACGTAGCACTTCTCCCATCCCAGGACGGGCACGAGCCCGGACCGGAGATGTACGTCCGAGAAGGAGGACATTCATGAGTTCCCAGATCCGCGGTGGGACCAGATGGAAGCGTTTCGCTCTCGTCATGGTGCCGAGCGTCGTCGCGACCGCAGCAGTGGGTATCGGGCTCGCACAGGGCGCGCTCGCCGCGTCGTTCAGTGTGTCGGGCCAGTCGTTCAAGGTGTCGGCCGAGTACCTCGACGGCCACGGCTTCTCGCAGTACGGCGGGATAGACGCCGGCTATGCGGAGATGAAGGGTGACAAGAAGACCCTGCACCCGGTCGCGATCTCGTCGTTCAGGACGGCCGAGATCACGAAGATGTGCCAGTCCGTAGTCACGCCGAACATTCCGCTTCTCGGCTCCGTCAGCCTTCAGTTGAAGGCCGGTGACAACGGCACCCCGGTGTCCGCCGAGAACCTGTACATCGATGTCGCCGACCTCCAGGCCGACGCGGAGTTCAGCAACATCGACATCGGTGTCGCCGCGAAGGACGCCGCCAAGGGTCCGGCCATCAAGGCCGGCGAGAACATCAACGAGAACGGTTTCGCCCAGCAGGCGGACCGGGCTCAACTGCGGAACGTGAAGCAGACGGCCTGGGCGACCACGGCCGGAACCTTCAAGCTCAGCGGTCTGAGCATGAAGCTCTACAACGGCGTCAAGGAGTGCTACTAAGCATTCCGTCCGGACGGGCGGGGCGGCGGCCACGCCGCTCCGCCCGTCCGACTCCCTCTTCTTTTCAGAGCACGACCGGTTCCAGGGAGCTGTTTTCCATGAGCGCCGAGACCACAGGTATCCGCGGCTTCGACTACTGGCGCCTCCGGTTCCGTGACTGGCGGTACACCCGGCCCTTCTGGGCGGGCCTGTTCACCGCCCTCGGTGGCGGTCCCATCGCGTATTTCCCGTACGCGAATCTCAAGATCGGCCATCTGACGCTGGCCATGTCCACCACGGCCGGTGCGGGCTCACTGATCATCGGTGTTCTGCTGGTCACGCTCGGCCTGACGATGTGGTACCAGCAGGTCACCCGGGTGTTCGCGGGTGTGGCCGCGATCCTGCTGGCGCTGGTGTCCATTCCGGTGTCCAACCTCGGCGGCTTCCTCATCGGCTTCCTGCTGTCCATGATCGGCGGCTGCCTCGCCCTGGCCTGGGCCCCGGGCGCCCCCGTGGACGAGGAGGCGCTGGACAAGGAGGCGCTGGGCGGGGAGCACTACGGCGCCGAACCGGCCCAGGAGGAGTCCCAGCACGACAGTACGGACGGACATGTCGATGCCAACGGCGGGAGGAACAGTGCGGGCTGACGAGACGCGGCCGGACTCGGCCGGGGAGGATGTCCGGCTGAGAAGCGGGCCGCGCCACGCGGCCCCCAGGAAGTCGCTGCTGACGAAACTGCACATGCCCGCCGGCAAGAAGGCGTTCGCGCTCGCCGCCATGCCCACCGCCGTCTTCATGGGCATGGCGCTCACCCCCAAGCTCGCCCTGGCCGACGACAGTGGGGACATACCCTTCGCCGCCGGCCCCTGTGTGACGCGCTCCGACCAGCCGAGCGAGTCGCAGGAGCCGTCGGCGACCCCGTCGCCGAGCGCCACCTCCACCGGCGATACCGCGGGGAAGGACGCGAACAAGGACGCGGGCAAGGACGCAACCAAGGACGACGCCGCGAAGCCGAAGCCGTCGGCCAGCCCGTCGGCGAGCGCGAGTTCCCCGTCGGCGGTCGGCACATCCGGGGACAAGACCGCCGAGTCGGAGAACAAGTCCGCCGCGTCACCGAGTCCGACGACCACGCCCGCCAAGTCGGCGAACCCGCTCGACCCGCTGGGTGTCGGCGACGCGCTGAAGGACCTCCTCGACGGGCCGGACAAGGAGACGGCGAGCCCGTCCCCGAGCGCCACCACCGAGGCCCCGAAGCCGGAACAGAGCGCCACCACCAAGCCTGCCGAGGCGGACAAGCCGGCTGCCGAGCCCGCCACCAAGGCGACCGAAGCCGCCAAGGACGCGGCGGCGAAGACCACCGACGCCATCCGCCACGCTGCCGATGCGGCCGGCCAGGACGTCGAGGAACTCGACGAGTCGGCCAAGGGCCTGGATGCCAAGAAGGACGAGGACATCCCGGACGGCGCCAAGGAGCGCTACCCGTGCCCCACCGCCGACCCGGAGGCCCTCGCCGCGGCGGACCTGGAGAAGGGCATCCCGGAACTCCCGAGCAAGCCATGGGTCCTGGAGTCGTCGCTGCTCACGCTCAACGGGCTCGACTACAAGGGCATCGTGGAGGTACGGAAGGGGGACGGCAGCACCGAGAAGGTACTGAAGTTCACCGCCGCCACCATCGACATCAAGGACCTGCACCAGTTGACGGAGGGTCCGTCCGGCACGACCGGCCATGTCACGGCCCGCAGTGGCTCCACGTCAACCATCCGCGGCGGCACGGTGACGATGTACACCCAGGAGCTGAAGGGCAATCTCTTCGGCCTCATCCCGATCACCTTCAGCCCGCAGGCCCCGCCGCCGGTGAACGTGCCGTTCGCCTTCTTCACCGACGTGAAGGTGACCCAGGCGGGCCAGTTCGGCGGCACGCTCAAGGTGCCAGGACTGCGCAACTACTTCACCGGCGGCAACAGCTAGCCCCGCTGGGCCGGAACGCGTCATGACCGCGGGCCGCATCCCGTCAGGGTGCGGCCCGGCGGGTCAGTCGCTCTGTTCGCCCAGGTGGTGGACGCGGACCATGTTCGTGGTGCCGGGGACGCCGGGGGGCGAGCCCGCGGTCATGACCATGATGTCGCCCGGGTTGTAGCGGTTCAGCTTGAGCAGCTCGTTGTCGACCAGGCCGACCATCGCGTCCGTATTGGCCACATGCGGGACGACATGGGCCTCGACGCCCCAGCTCAGGGAGAGCTGGTTGCGGGTGGACTCGTCGGTGGTGAAGGCCAGGATCGGCTGCTGCGTGCGGTAGCGGGACAGCCGGCGGGCCGTGTCACCGGACTTGGTGAAGGCGACCAGCGCCTGGCCGTTCAGGAAGTCCGCGATCTCGCAGGCCGCGCGGGCCACCGAACCGCCCTGGGTACGGGGCTTCTTGCCCGGGACCAGCGGCTGCAGCCCCTTGGAGAGCAGCTCCTCCTCGGCGGCGACGACGATCTTCGACATTGTCTTGACCGTCTCGACGGGGTACGCGCCCACGGAGGACTCCGCGGAGAGCATCACCGCGTCCGCGCCGTCCAGGATCGCGTTGGCCACATCGGATGCCTCGGCGCGCGTGGGGCGGGAGTTGGTGATCATCGACTCCATCATCTGGGTCGCCACGATCACCGGCTTGGCATTGCGGCGGCACAGCTCGATGAGGCGCTTCTGCACCATCGGGACCTTTTCGAGCGGATACTCGACGGCCAGGTCGCCGCGGGCAACCATCACCCCGTCGAAGGCGGCGACGACGCCCGCCATGTGCTCGACGGCCTGCGGCTTCTCGACCTTGGCGATGACGGGGACCCGGCGGCCCTCCTCGTCCATCACCCTGTGGACGTCCTTCACGTCCTCGGCGTCGCGTACGAAGGACAGCGCCACCAGGTCGCAGCCCATCCGCAGGGCGAAGCGGAGGTCGTCCACGTCCTTCTCGGACAGGGCAGGAACATTCACCGCGGCGCCGGGCAGATTGATGCCCTTGTGGTCGGAGATGACACCCCCCTCGATGACGATCGTGGTGACCCGGGCGCCGTCCACGGAGACGACCTTCAGCTCGACATTGCCGTCGTTGATGAGGATCGGGTCGCCGATGGAGACATCGGCGGGCAGCCCCTTGTACGTGGTGCCGCAGATCGACTTGTCCCCGGCGACGTCCTCCGTGGTGATGGTGAACTCGTCCCCGCGTACCAGCTCGACGGGGCCCTCGGCGAACGTCGCCAGGCGGATCTTCGGCCCCTGGAGGTCGGCGAGCACGCC
>DATCWZ010000450.1:0-6016 GCA_036566065.1 Streptomyces sp.
GTTGTCGGCCACGTCGACGGCAGCCGTGCTACGTTCCGCCACCGTCGTTCCTGCCTCCCCATCCGTTGCGCGATGCCAGCCAGCTCTGCACAGTCACGCCAATTGTGCCCACACTCCGGCGCTATGCACGACACGCGGTGCGGGGTGATGGTTGTGCGGCCCGGAGCTGATTTCGCGCCCGAGCCGCCACCACTCAGCGTCCGAGCCGTCCCCTGACCATGCCGACCATGCCGTTGAGTTCTTCGATGCGCATCTTTTTCGCTGCGATGAAGAAAATACCGAGCAGTACGACTCCGCCGCAGACGAGTGCGACAAGCGAGCCGCCGGCGCCGTCGCCGAGAGTTCCGAGAAGCGCGAAAGCCACGGCTCCACCGATGGCTGCGGCGGGAACTGCCGCCAGGCAGAGCCGTGCGTACGTCCGTACGACGTGGGAGCCGTCCAGATCGCCGCCGATCCGGTTTCGCAGCCGTCGCCAGGCGACGCCGACACCGACCGCGTAGGCCAGGCCGTACGAGGCGGCCATACCGACGACCGCCCACTCGGCCGGAAGGAGTACGTAGCACAGAGCGGATGCGGCGGCGTTGACCGCCGCCACGATCACCGTGTTGTAGAAGGGGGTTCGGGTGTCCTCGTAGGCGTAGAAGCCGCGCAGCACGACGTACTGCACGGAGTACGGGATGAGTCCGAGACCGAACGCCATCAGGATGAAGCCCATGGACCGCGCGGCCTCGGTACCGCTGGACGCGTACAGCAGGGTGCAGATCGGCAGGCCCAGCGCCAGGAAGGCGAAAGCCACCGGCACGATGGCCACGGCCGAGTTGCGCAGGCCGTGTGAGATGTCGTCGCGGACGGCACCCGGGTCGTTGTCGTGCGCGGCCCGGGAGATACGGGGCAGCAGCGCGGCCATGACCGAGACCGTGATGATGGCCTGCGGCATGCCCCAGATGAGCTGCGCGTTGGAGTAGGCGAGGAAGCCTGTGCCGTTCTTGCCGGAGAGGGTTCCCGCCGAGGTGGCCAACTGGGTGACGACCAGTACGCCGGCCTGGTTGGCCAGGACGAACAGAACAGTCCACTTGGCCAGCTTTATCGTCTTCCCGAGCCCGTGACCCTTCCAGTCGAATCGGGGGCGGAAGCGGAAGCCCGACTCGCGGAGGTACGGAATCATGGCGAGTGCCTGGACGACCAGCCCCAGCAGCGTTCCGATACCCAGCAGCCGGATGCCCTCGGGCGGGATCGTCTTGACGCTCATCATGGACTCACCCGCGGTGCCATACACCCAGATGAACAGGCCGAAGGTGAAGATCATGACGACGTTGTTGAGGACCGGGGTCCACATCATCGCGCCGAACCTGCCGCGAGCGTTCAGGATCTGACCCATCACCACATGGAGGCCCATGAAGAAGATGGTCGGCAGACAGTACCGGGCGAAGGTGACAGCGACGTTGCTGGCGGCCTCGTCGTCCGCGATGGTGCTGGACATGATCTTGATCAGCATTGGCGCGGCGAAGACCGCGATGCCGACGATCAGCCCGAGTGCGACCATCACCAGCGTCAGCAACCGGTTGGCGTAAGCCTCACCGCCGTCGCTGTCCTCTTTCATGGACCGGATGAGCTGAGGCACGAAGACGGAGTTGAGTCCGCCGCCCACGGTCAGAATGTAGATCATCGTCGGCAGCGTGTACGGGATGGTGAAGCTGTCGCCGAGCAATGCCGCGCCGAGGGCGCCGGTGATCACCAGGCTACGGATGAAGCCGGTCAGCCGGGAGACCAGAGTTCCCGCGGCCATCAGCGCACTGGACTTCAGCAGACCGGAGGCCCGGCCGCCACCGGATTTCGGCGGTGCCGGGGCCGGAGCGGGCTCCGGTTCGGACGGCTCGGACGGCCGGCCCGAGCCCTCCTGGTCGCGGAAGAGATGAGCGAACGCGTCCGGCTCCGCACGCCCGCCCGACGCCTGCGTGACAAGGTCGTCCACCCCTACGTACTGGGTGGTCGCGGCATCGTCGCCGTAGGGAAGGTGACGTGACGGGCCTGCGGGCTCGGGAGGCGGCGTCTGGGCCCAGATACGGGGATCCGGGGCGTGCTGGGCCGACTGAGGCTGCTGGTAGAGCGGCTGGGGCTCCTGGTAGGTGCCCGGGGGCGGCGGCGGGTGGGAAGCACGGTCGTAGAGCGCTTCGGCCACCGGATCCTGCGCGGCGAGATCCCGGGCCCGGTAGGGATCGTGGTCGTAAGCGTGCTGGAGGTACGGATCGGGGAGCTTCGGACCCTCCTGGTCGCCCGACGGCCCGGGGGGACCGCCGGAAGACCCGGCTCCGCCCGCAGCATGGCCGCGGTCACCGTCGTACGGCGCGTTCATCGAAAACCCCACCTCATCGTCTCCGGCCGGTCTGGCCGTGACAGACATCGCTCAACGGTCCACTTTCTCACCCGTTCCGGACGGGTTCCCGCTTTCCGGACCGGTGTCCGGCGTCGGGTCACTCGGCTGCTCGGGTTCATCACCGCTGTCCTCCGCCGCGTGTCTGGCGATGGTGCGCTTGCGGTGGGCGTACGTCCTGACGCCCGCCAGAACGAGCAGCAGCAGCCCTCCGGCGATCACCAGAAGCACGGTCGGCGTCACCTCGGAAACCTTGACGGTAAACGTCATCGGGTCGCCGTAGGGCGTTCCGTCCTCGGTGAAGAGCCGTGCGGTGACCTGGGCCTGTCCGTTGACATTGGCCGAGGCGTCGAACTTCACCGACTGGCTGTGCCCGCCCGCGATCTTCACCGGCTGCTCGGTGACGGCGGTTCCGTCCTTGCCGAGCTCGAGCCGTGTGGCGTTCTCCGACGTCAGCCGGAGAACGAGGTGGTCGACACCCTGGACCAGCTTGTTCTGCACGGTCACCGGGATCGTCGCACTGCGCCCGGACAGCGTGACGTCCGACTTCGTGATGAGCTGCACCTCGTTGGTGAGGCTCTCCAGATAGAGGCGCACCGCATCCCGGTACTGCTGCGCCGCCAGGGCCCTGCCACGCCAGGTCGTCGACACCGCACGGTTGACCGCGTTGCCGAACGGCGACACCACCCGGGCGGGCTCGGCGAGGATGACCTGGAAACTGTTGAGGGAACCCTGCGTTGCCCTGATGTCCTGGAACGCCTGGGTGGGCAGCTCCTGGGCGCGGAGCTTCTTCGGATACTGGGACGACCGGGGCACCTTGGTGGTGGCCCCCGCATCGGGCTTCGCCTCGGCCGCCGCCACCAGATCGACCGGCCGCGTCCAGCGGCCGTCGGCGAGACCCTGCAGCGCACGGGCCATTGCCTTGGCCTGCGCCGCGCTGGGCGTCCGCTGCGGCGCGACGACGATGCTGCGTTCCTTGTCCTTGTCCTGCTCCGTCAGCGCCAGCGTCTGGGCGAGGAACTCCTGGACGGCGAGCGTCGGCATACCGGCCTTCGCCATGGTGCCGTCGAACGCCGTGGAGAGCCGGTCGTCCGCCACCACAGCGGTGGTGCCTCCGCCGATGGGCCGGGCCGACGTCGGGGTGTAGGACAGGTCGCCGGTCTCCTCAAGACTGTCGCTCCTGGCGATCACCTGGTGGGCGCCGGCCGAGGTGGCGACATCGACAATGGACGGATCGATCGCACCGTCGACCGGCCAGGCGAAATCGGTGGACGGCTTCACATGAAGGATCGTCTCCACCGTCTTTCCCGCCACCTCGGTCGCGGTCTGCAGATGGCTCAGGGTGCCCGAGACGTTCTTGCCGCGGTGCGCGATGGAGGCGAGGTCGGGGTCGCCGAACGGCAGGGCAACCACCTTGCCGTCCTTCACCGCCGTTTCGAGGGCGGTCAGCCACTGCTTGGCGATCGCCTGATTCGTACCCGGGACCGTGGTCTTCCCGGACCTGACGCGGTACGGCTCCGTCATCGCATCGACGCTGGCCAGCAGATCGGGGTCGATAACCCACGTCACCGGGAGCTCACGGCCGAGGGACACCAGCTGCTCCAGTCGGCCGCCAGGGGCGAGCTCAAGTGCGAGATCGTCATCGGAGAAGACCGGGGTCTGCTGTTCGTCGGAGCCCGTCTCGGCCGTCATATGCGATTGCGCGATGAGCGGCCAGAGGAAGGTCAGCCCTGTCTTGCCGTCGCTGTCCTCGGGCTGCCACGGGAGAAACGTGCGCTGGATACCGAGCACCTGGTCGTAGGGGGCGCGTGAGGTCTGGCCGGTGACTGAGACCCCGAGCTGATAGACGCCCTTCTTGTCCAGCCCCAGTTTGGCGACGGGTACGGCGAGAGTGAAGTCGTGGCTGCCGCCTGTGCGAAGCTCCGGGATCTTCACGGTGTACTTGCCGCCGAGCCTTGCCGGGTCGGGGCCGGGCAGATATCCGGTGCGGTCGGCCGCGTCATCGATCGCGGACCTGCTCGACAGCCGCGGCCCCACCCGCAGATCGACCTCGCCGTCGGTGATCGTCTGCTTGCCCTTGTTGGTGAGGGTCCCGGACACGGTGAGGGTGTCCCCCTCCACGGGCGCCGCCGGGGCAAGGGTGTCCAGAGACACAGTCACGGTGCGTGAACCGCTCGGTGTCTTTCCCGGCCCGGTGGCCTGGACAGGCGCCGCCGGAACGACCAGGAAGCCTGCCACCAGAGGTGCTCCGAGCATCAAGGAGGCTGTGCGCCGGAGCCACCGGCGTGCAGGGGACGGAGATGCCCCCTGAGAGTCTGCCGCCTCGGCCACGCGCCTACCCGTCCCTCGTCGTCGTCAGATGCTGTCGATCGTTGTCGGTTCTGCGTTCCCCGCATGGTAACGATGTACGAAGGGGCTGAGTGCTGGGGACCGCGCCACATGATCGGAAGAGTCTCGCAGGGCGGCGATAAACGATGACGCCCGGGCCGTTCGGTGCACGTACCCTTTTCTGTTGTGCCGAACGCCAACGAAGACAGCCCCAGTGCACTGAGCCAGGTGCAGGCCCGAGCGGTGAGTGAACTGCTGCGGGTGTCCCCGGTCGCCGACGACCTCGCCCGCCGATTCCAGGAACGCGGATTCAGCCTCGCCCTGGTCGGAGGGTCGGTCCGTGATGCGCTGCTAGGCAGGCTCGGAAACGATCTGGATTTCACCACCGATGCCCGCCCCGAGGACGTCCTCAAGATCGTCCGTCCGTGGGCCGACGCTGTGTGGGAGGTCGGAATCGCCTTCGGCACCGTCGGATCGCAGAAGGACGGCTACCAGATCGAGGTCACCACCTACCGGTCGGAGGCATACGACAGGGCCTCTCGCAAGCCGGTCGTCTCCTACGGCGACTCGATCGAGGACGACCTCGTCCGCCGGGACTTCACGGTCAACGCGATGGCCGTCGCGCTCCCGCAGAAAGAGTTCATCGACCCCTACGGCGGTCTTCAGGACCTGGCGGAGAGGGTCCTTCGCACCCCCGGAACGCCGGAAGCGTCGTTCTCCGACGACCCGCTGCGCATGCTGCGCGCCGTGCGATTCGCCGCACAGTTGGACTTCGAGGTCGACCCCGGGGTCATCACGGCGATGACAGAGATGGCCGGGCGTATAGAGATCGTCTCGGCAGAACGAATCCGTGTGGAACTCGACAAGTTGCTTCTCTCCACCAACCCCCGCAAGGGGCTGGCGCTCCTGGTCCGTACCGGGCTGGCGGACCGGGTACTGCCCGAACTTCCCGCCCTGCGGTTGGAAAGTGATGAGCATCACCGCCACAAGGATGTCTACGAGCATTCTCTGACTGTCCTGGAGCAGGCCATCGCCCTGGAGGAGAACGGGCCCGACCTCGTGCTGCGGCTTGCCGCGCTGCTCCACGACATCGGCAAGCCGCGCACGCGACGCTTCGAGAGTGACGGAGGCGTCTCGTTCCACCACCATGAGGTGGTAGGCGCCAAAATGGCCAAAAAGCGGATGACAGAGCTCAAGTACTCCAATGACATGGTGAAGGACGTTTCGCGCCTTATCGAGCTGCATCTGCGCTTCCACGGCTACGGCGACGGCGAATGGACCGACTCCGCGGTCCGCAGGTATGTGCGCGATGCGGGG
>DATCWZ010000334.1:0-2929 GCA_036566065.1 Streptomyces sp.
CACCCGCGAGCGCGTCCAGCCACTCGGTCTCGGTGCCGGGCGCGGCGGGCAGCAGGGTGCCGCCCGCCTTGGTCAGGCCCCGGGTGGCGTGCGAGGCGAGCGCGAAGGTGCGCTGGCCGCGCTTGCGGTGGGCCTTGCGCAGCCTCAGAAAGACGCCGGGCGCCTCCTCCTCGGATTCGAAGCCGACCAGCAGGACGGCGGGGGCCTTCTCCAGCGAGGTGTACGTGACCCCTGTGCCGTCCAGGTCGTGCCCGCGTCCGGCGACACGGGCGGCCAGGAAGTCGGCCTCCTCGCTGCTGTGGACCCGGGCCCTGAAGTCGATGTCGTTGGTGTCCAGGGCGACCCGGGCGAACTTGCTGTACGCGTAGGCGTCCTCGACGGTCAGCCGGCCGCCGGTGAGGACCCCGGTCCTGCCGCGTGCCGCGGCCAGTCCGGCCGCCGCGGCGGCCAGTGCCTCGGGCCAGCCGGCCGGTTCCAGCACTCCGTCCGCGTTGCGTACGAGCGGCGTGGTGAGCCGGTCCCGCTGCTGTGCGTACCGGAAGCCGAAGCGGCCCTTGTCGCAGAGCCACTCCTCGTTGACCTCGGGATCGTTCTCCGCCAGGCGCCGCATGACCTTGCCGCGCCGGTGGTCGGTACGGGTCGCGCAGCCGCCCGCGCAGTGCTCGCAGATCGAGGGCGAGGACACCAGGTCGAACGGGCGGGAGCGGAACCGGTACGCCGACGAGGTCAGCGCGCCGACCGGGCAGATCTGGATGGTGTTGCCGGAGAAGTACGACTCGAAGGGTGCGCCCTCACCCGTACCGACCTGCTGGAGCGCGCCGCGCTCGAGCATATCGATCATCAGGTCGCCCGCCACCTGGTTGGAGAACCGGGTGCAGCGCGCGCAGAGTACACACCGCTCACGGTCCAGCAGTACCTGCGGCGAGATGGCGACCGGCTTCTCGAACGTGCGCTTCTTCCCGTCGAAGCGGGAGTCGGCGGTGCCGTGCGACACGGACTGGTTCTGCAGGGGGCACTCGCCGCCCTTGTCGCAGACCGGGCAGTCCAGCGGGTGGTTGATGAGCAGCAGCTCCATCACACCCTTCTGCGCCTTCTCCGCGACCGGCGAGGTGATGTGTGACTTCACGACCATGCCGTCGGTGCAGGTGATGGTGCAGGAGGGCAGCGGCTTGCGCTGGCCCTCTATCTCGACAATGCACTGGCGGCAGGCGCCGACCGGGTCGAGGAGCGGGTGGTCGCAGAAGCGTGGGATCTCGATGCCCAGGAGCTCGGCGGCCCTGATGACCAGGGTGCCCTTGGGGACACTGATCTGGATGCCGTCGATGGTCAGCGTGACAAGGTCCTCGGGAGGGACCGCCGCCTCGCCGCCGCCCGAGGGCGCGTTCGTGGTGACCGTCATGCTTTCACCCCCTGGTGCGTGTTCTTGTCGTCGGCCCAGACGGTCGACTTGGCGGGATCGAAGGGGCAGCCCTTGCCCGTGATGTGCAGTTCGTACTCGTCGCGGAAGTACTTCAGCGACGAGAAGATCGGCTGGGCGGAGCCGTCGCCGAGGGCGCAGAAGGACTTGCCGTTGACGTTGTCGGCGATGTCCCAGAGCTTGTCGAGGTCGCCCATCTGTCCCTTGCCGGCCTCGATGTCACGCATCAACTGGACGAACCAGTAGGTGCCTTCCCGGCACGGCGTGCACTTGCCGCAGGACTCGTGGGCGTAGAACTCGACCCAGCGGGTGACGGCCCGCACCACACAGGTGGTCTCGTCGAAGCACTGGAGCGCCTTGGTGCCGAGCATGGATCCGGCGGCGCCGACGCCTTCGTAGTCGAGGGGGACGTCGAGGTGTTCCTCGGTGAACATCGGGGTGGAGGAGCCGCCGGGGGTCCAGAACTTCAGGCGGTGTCCGGCCCGGATGCCGCCGCTCATGTCGAGAAGCTGGCGCAGGGTGATGCCGAGCGGGGCCTCGTACTGGCCGGGGTTGGTGACGTGGCCGCTGAGCGAGTAGAGCGTGAAGCCCGCGGACTTCTCGGTGCCCATCGACCTGAACCAGTCCTTGCCCCGGTTCAGGATCGAGGGAACCGACGCGATGGACTCGACGTTGTTCACCACGGTGGGGCAGGCGTACAGACCGGCGACCGCGGGGAAGGGGGGCCTCAGCCGGGGCTGGCCGCGGCGTCCTTCCAGCGAGTCGAGCAGTGCGGTCTCCTCACCGCAGATGTAGGCGCCCGCCCCGGAGTGCACGATGATGTCCAGGTCGAGCCCCGAGCCGAGGATGTCCTTGCCGAGGTATCCGGCCTCGCGCGCCTCGCGCACGGCCTCGTTGAGCCGTCGCAGTACGGGCACGACCTCGCCGCGCAGATAGATGAACGCCTGCGAGGAGCGGATCGCGTAGCACGCGATGACGATGCCCTCGATCAGGCTGTGCGGGTTGGCGAAGAGCAGCGGCATGTCCTTGCAGGTGCCGGGCTCCGACTCGTCGGCGTTGACGACGAGGTAGTGCGGCTTGCCGTCGCCCTGCGGGATGAACTGCCACTTCATGCCGGTGGGGAAGCCGGCGCCGCCGCGTCCGCGCAGACCGGAGTCCTTGACGTAGGCGATGACATCGTCGGGTGCCATGGCGAGGGCCTTGCGCAGACCCTCGTACCCCTCGTGGCGGCGGTAGGTCTCCAGCGTCCAGGATTCCGGCTCGTCCCAGAAGGCGGACAGGACAGGTGCCAGCAGCTTCTCCGGGCTCGCCCCGCTCTTGTCGATTTCGGCGGCCAAGGTCATCACTCCCCCTCCTCGGCTACGGGCCCGGCCGGGAAGTCCGGGTCGGAGGCCGAGGTCTGCTGCGGTGCGTCGTGCGAGCTGAGATGCTCGGACGGAGACGCGTCGTGCGGCGGTGCGGGGTGCGGGGCCTCCGCCCTGGGGCCGACGACGCGCGGCTGCGGTGTCTCAC
>DATCWZ010000794.1:0-2191 GCA_036566065.1 Streptomyces sp.
GGCCGGACGGTTCGGGGCGGGTGTCGTGCCCGTTCGGATACGCGGACATCGACAGTGCGGTGCGCGGGCTGCTGTCTACCGGCGTGTTCGACCCGGCGATTCGGGCGACGAGCCGCGACCGGGTGGAGAAGGAGGTCGCGGAGACGCTGCATCCGCATCTGCGGCCCGACGGCACGGTCTGGATGCCGAACGTCTTCCGCTATCTGGTGTGCGTCGCCTGAAACCCGCGGGGTGCCATGCTCTCCGGATGACCGGATGATCAGCCCATGAACTTCTTGAACTCGTCCGGCAGTTCGAAGTTCTTGTCCTCCTGGGCCGGCAGACCGAACGCGCCGCCCTGAGCCGCCGCCTGCTTACGGGCCGCGGCGGCCTGCTCCTCGGCCTTGCGCTTCATCGGGTTGCCGCTCTTGCGCTTGCCCTTGGCCTGCTTGGCCTTCTTCTTCTGGCGGCCGGGGCCGCCGCCCATGCCGGGCATCCCGGGAAGCCCGGGCATCCCCCCGCCCTGAGCCATCCTCGACATCATTTTGCGCGCCTCGAAGAACCGCTCCACCAGGTTCTTCACGGCTGAGACCTCGGAACCCGAACCCTTGGCGATACGGGCCCGGCGCGAGCCGTTGATCACGGTCGGCTCCGCGCGCTCGTGCGGAGTCATCGACTTGATGATCGCGGCCATGCGGTCCACATCGCGCTCGTCGATGTTGTTGATCTGTTCCTTGATCTGCCCCATGCCGGGCAGCATCCCGAGCAGCTTGGAGATGGAGCCCATCTTCCTGACCTGCTCCATCTGCGCCAGGAAGTCGTCGAGCGTGAAGTCCTTGCCCTTGCTCGACGCCAGCTTGGAGGCCATTCTGGCGGCCTCTTCCTGGCTGAAGGTCTTCTCCGCCTGCTCGATCAGGGTGAGCAGGTCACCCATGTCGAGGATGCGGGACGCCATGCGGTCGGGGTGGAAGGCGTCGAAGTCCTCAAGCTTCTCGCCGTTCGACGCGAACATGATCTGCTTGCCGGTGACCTGGGCGATCGACAGGGCCGCACCACCGCGGGCGTCACCGTCGAGCTTGGAGAGCACCACGCCGTCGAAGCCGACGCCGTCGCGGAACGCCTCGGCGGTGTTGACCGCGTCCTGGCCGATCATCGCGTCGACGACGAAGAGGATCTCGTCGGGGTTCACGGCGTCGCGGATGTCCGCGGCCTGCCGCATCAGTTCCTCGTCGATGCCGAGGCGGCCCGCCGTGTCGACGATGACGATGTCGTGGACCTTGGTCCTGGCGAAGTCGATGGAGTTCTTGGCGACCGTGACCGGGTCTCCTACGCCGTTGCCCGGCTCCGGCGCGTACACCGCGACCCCGGCGCGCTCGGCGACGACGCTCAACTGGTTCACCGCGTTGGGACGCTGGAGGTCACAGGCGACGAGCAGCGGGGAGTGTCCCTGGGCCTTGAGCCAGACGCCGAGCTTTCCGGCGAGAGTGGTCTTGCCCGCGCCCTGCAGACCCGCGAGCATGATCACGGTGGGCGCGGTCTTCGCGAACCGCAGCCGCCGGGTCTCGCCGCCTAGGATGGCGACGAGCTCCTCGTTGACGATCTTGATCATCTGCTGGGCCGGATTCAGCGCCTGGGAGACCTCGGCGCCGCGCGCCCGCTCCTTGACCTTGGCGATGAAGGACCGGACGACCGGCAGCGCCACATCGGCTTCGAGCAGGGCGATACGGATCTCGCGAGCCGTGGCGTCGATGTCCGCCTCGGACAAGCGGCCCTTGCCCCTGAGGTTCTTGAAAGTCGCGGCAAGGCGGTCGGAGAGAGTATCGAACACGGGCTCGTCGGTCCTCAAGGTCGGGAATGGGGCAGGTGGGTCGCACCCCAGGGTATCCGGACGCCGCGCGGTGCGAAGCCCCCGCCCGATTCCGGCGCCGAAAGGTGCGGAACCGGGGTAAAGAGCGGGTCAAGTGGACGGCGTACGAGCGAGAAAGCGGCCGTTCACCGCAGGGCCCTCTCCATCTCCCCCGCCAGCCGGGCGGCCCGTTCCTCCGGCAGCGGTCCCCCGTCCGGTCCGGTCACATAGACGGTATCCACCGCGTTGGCCCCGAGCGTGGAGACATGGGCGCTGCGTACCCGTACTCCACTCTGCTCCAGCGCCCTGCCGATCCGGTGCAGCAGCCCCGGGGCGTCCTGGGCACGCACCTCGATCACCGTGGCC
>DATCWZ010000350.1:0-3294 GCA_036566065.1 Streptomyces sp.
GTGCGCCGCTCCCACGCGTCGCCGGAGCGGGTGCGCCGTACGGACAGGGGCGCGCCCTCGGCCAGCAGGTGGTGCGGCGCCGCGTAGGTGACCTCCACGGTCACCACGTCGCCCGGCCGCACCTCGCCGGACGACGGCCTGGTGAAGTGGACGAGCCGGTTGTCGGGCGCCCGTCCCGAGAGCCGGTGGGTGGCCTCGTCCTTGCGGCCCTCGCCCTCGGCGACCATGACGTCGAGGGTGCGGCCCACCTGCTTCTTGTTCTCCTCCCAGGAGATGGCCTCCTGGAGGGCGGCCAGGCGCATGTAACGCTCCTGGACGACCTCCTTCGGGACCTGCCCGTCCATCTCCGCGGCGGGCGTCCCGGGGCGCTTGGAGTACTGGAAGGTGAACGCGTTCGCAAAGCGGGCCTCGCGCACCGCGTGCATGGTCTGCTGGAAGTCCTCCTCGGTCTCGCCGGGGAAGCCCACGATGATGTCGGTGGAGATGGCGGCGTCGGGCATCGCGGCGCGCACCTTGTCGATGATCCCGAGGAAACGCTCCTGCCGGTAGGAGCGGCGCATCGCCTTGAGGATCCGGTCCGAGCCCGACTGCATCGGCATGTGGAGCTGCGGCATCACGTTCGGCGTCTGCGCCATCGCCTCGATCACGTCGTCGGTGAAGTCGCGCGGGTGGGGCGAGGTGAAGCGGACGCGCTCCAGGCCCTCGATCCGGCCGCAGGCACGCAGCAGCTTGGAGAACGCCTCCCGGTCGCCGATGTCGGAGCCGTAGGCGTTGACGTTCTGGCCGAGCAGGGTGATTTCGCTGACGCCCTCGGCGACGAGCGCCTCGATCTCGGCCAGGATGTCCCCGGTCCTGCGGTCCTTCTCCTTGCCGCGCAGGGCGGGCACGATGCAGAACGTACAGGTGTTGTTGCAGCCCACGGAGATCGACACCCAGGCGGCGTACGCGGACTCGCGGCGGGTCGGCAGCGTGGAGGGGAACGCCTCCAGGGACTCCGCGATCTCGACCTGCGCCTCTTCCTGGATACGGGCGCGCTCCAGGAGCACCGGCAGCTTGCCGATGTTGTGCGTGCCGAAGACGACGTCCACCCAGGGGGCCCGTTCGATGATGGTGGCGCGGTCCTTCTGCGCCAGGCAGCCGCCCACGGCGATCTGCATCCCGGGGCGCTTGGCCTTCATCGGGGCGAGCCGGCCGAGGTTGCCGTACAACTTGTTGTCGGCGTTCTCCCGTACCGCGCAGGTGTTGAAGACGACGACGTCCGCGTCACCGTCGGAGCCCTCCGGGGCCCGCGTGTACCCGGCTTCCTCCAGGAGCCCCGCCAGCCGCTCGGAGTCGTGCACGTTCATCTGGCACCCGTAGGTGCGCACCTCGTACGTCTTCAAACCGCCCACTACCCCGTCAGCCATGTCGTTACCGCTCACCCGACCAGGGTAAGGGCTGCCGTCCCGGCCGCGGCCCTGTGTGCCGTCCCGGGCCCCTTGCAGCGCGGTGCCGGGGCCGTCCTGCCTGGCCAGGACGGCCGGTGGGCTGGCAGGATCGCGCCATGCTCCGCACACTCTCGCGCCTCGCCCGGCGACGCCCTCTCCAGGGAGGCGCCGTCACCGCGCTCGTGCTCGGGCTGCTGCTCTGGTGGGTGCTGCCGCTGGGAAAGCCGTCGCCGAGCGGCTCGCTGACCTTCTCCACCGGCGTACGCAGCGGGGTGTACGAGCGGTACGGGGAGCGGCTGGAGGACGCCCTGGCCAAGGACATGCCCCAGGTGTCGATAAGGCTGCGGACCAGCGAGGGGTCGCAGCAGAACATCGAACGGGTCGCGACGGGCAAGGCCGACTTCACGATCGCCACCGCCGACTCCGTCGCCACCTATCTGCAGAGCGGCAAGCCCGGCGGGAAACGGCTGCGCGGCTCCGCACGGCTGTACGACGACTATGTGCAGCTCGTCGTGCCGCGGGAGTCCGTCGTACGGAAGGTCGCGGATCTGCGGGGCATGCGGGTCGGCGTGGGCCAGGAGGGGTCGGGGGTGCGGCTGGTCGCCGACCGGCTGATGAAGGCCGCGGGCATCGACCCGGTGAACGGCGTCGTCCCGAACCCGGCGGGCATCGACACGATGCCGGCCCTCCTGGAGAGCGGGCGGCTCGACGCCTTCTTCTGGTCGGGCGGTCTGCCCACCAGCGCGGTGCAGGATCTCTCGCAGCGGTTCGCCATCCGGCTGGTGCCGCTGGAGGATTCGCTGATCACCAACCTCCAGGCGGCGGGCGGCTCCACCCGCTACTACCGCTCGGCCGTGATGCCCGCGGACGCCTATGCCGAGGCGCAGCAGGGTCTGGCGGTGCCTACGGTCGCGGTCGCCAATCTGCTGGTCACGGCCGACCGTACGGATCCGGTGCTGGCCGAGGCGTTCACCAGGACCGTGATCGACAGCCGGGACCGCATCGGTCACGAGGTGCACGCGGCGCAGTTGGTCGACCTGCGGACGGCGATCTACACCGATCCGCTGCCGCTGCACGAGGGCGCCGCGCGCTACTACCGCTCGGCCAAGCCGTGAGGGACCGGCCCAGGTCCCTTGGAATTCAGCTGTTGGGCTTGCTGCGCGGCACGGTCACCGTGACCCGCAGTCCGTTGGGCTGGTGCGGGGCGTAGCCGATCGAGCCGCCGCCGGCCGCGAGCAGGGCACGCGCGATGGAGAGCCCGAGCCCTGACCCGTTCACGTTCTGGTGACGGCTGCTTCGCCAGAAGCGGTCGCCCACCCGCTCCAGCTCCTGCTCGGTCAGGCCCGGCCCGCGGTCGGCCACGACCACCGTGGCGCTGGCGCCGTTGGAGGCGACCGTGACCGTGACCTCCTCACCCCGGGGGGTGAATTTGAGCGCGTTGTCGATGACGGCGTCGAGTGCGCTGGAGAGGGCGATCGGGTCCGCCCACGCGGTGGCCGCGGACGAGCCGGCCAGAGTCAGCCGGACGTCCTTCCCGTCGGCGACCGGGCGCCAGGAGGCGACACGTTCGCCGGTGAGCGCGCCGATGTCCGTGAGCTGGAGGTCGGCCTCGGCGTGTTCGGCGAGCGCCAGGTCCAGGAGGTCGTCGAGAACCTTGGCGAGGCGCTTGCCCTCGGTACGTACCGAGGCGATCTCCTCGTTGTCCTCGGGCAGTTCCAGGGCGAGGAGCTCGATCCGCAGCAGCAGCGCGGCCAGCGGATTGCGCAACTGGTGCGAGGCGTCGGCGACGAAGGCGCGCTGCTGGACCAGCACGTCCTCGACGTTGTCGGCCATCTCGTTGAAGGAGACGGCCAGCCGCCTGAGTTCG
>DATCWZ010000572.1:0-10755 GCA_036566065.1 Streptomyces sp.
GGCGGCTGGAGAAGGTCCCGCTGACCGCCCCCGCCCCGCCCGCGGTGAAGCCGCACATCACCACGCGCAAGGGCTTCGAGGTCGAGGGCGGCGACGCCACGCTGCCGCCCGTCTTCACCACCGTACCCACCAAGGAACGGATCGTGTTCCTGACGATCGACGACGGGTCGGACAAGGACCCGGAACTGCTGCGGATGATGTCGGAGCTCAAGATCCCGTACAGCGCCTTCGTCACCGACGACCTGGTGAGCGACGACTACGGCTACTTCAGGGACATGCGGGCGCGCGGCGTCTCCGTCAACAACCACACCCTCAGCCACCGCTATCTGCCGGGCCTGTCCCGCGCCGAGCAGCAGAAGGAGATCTGCGGCGCCCAGGACAGGATCGAGAAGCACATCGGCAAGCGGCCGACGCTCTTCCGGCCGCCGTACGGCAACTACAACCGCGACACCCTGCTCGTCGCCAGGTCGTGCGGGATCACGGCGGTGCCGCTGTGGGCCGCCGAGGCGTTCCCCGACCACATGGAGTGGCGGGACGGCGACCTGCACCCGGGCGACATCATCCTCACCCACTTCCGGGGAAAGGCGGCCTGGAACGGCTCCATGGCCGATCTGGTGCGCCGGGTCATGAAGACGGTCACGGAGGAGGGGTACGCGGTGGCGAGACTGGAGGACTATGTATGACCCCGCCGGGAGGCGGCCGCGCCGCGCCGGGGGCGGTGAATTGGCACTCCGCTTGACCGAGTGCTAATCGCGGTCATAGTCTCAGTGCTGGCACTCCCCGATGGAGAGTGCCAGCACTACCGTGCGACAGGACAGGTCCGGCACCCGCGACGACGGATCGGCCTGACCGCCGGCCCACAGACTGTTAAACCCCGTGAGATCTCCGAAGGGGGAGACCGGATCGTGTCGACCACCAGCACCAAGGTTGCGATCAAGCCGCTCGAGGACCGCATTGTGGTCCAGCCGCTCGACGCCGAGCAGACCACGGCTTCCGGCCTGGTCATTCCGGACACCGCGAAGGAGAAGCCCCAGGAGGGCGTCGTCCTGGCCGTGGGCCCGGGCCGCTTCGAGAACGGCGAGCGCCTTCCGCTCGACGTCAAGACCGGCGACGTCGTGCTGTACAGCAAGTACGGCGGCACCGAGGTGAAGTACAACGGAGAGGACTACCTCGTCCTCTCGGCCCGCGACGTGCTCGCGATCGTCGAGAAGTAATTCACCCACGTTTGCTTCGGTTCTGCGCCCCTGGCCCCCTGCGGAATGACTAGCCGGGTGGCCGGGGGCGCAGTTCGTTCGAGAGGACACAGCTCAGCCCATGGCGAAGATCCTGAAGTTCGACGAGGACGCCCGTCGCGCCCTTGAGCGCGGCGTCAACAAGCTTGCCGACACGGTGAAGGTGACGATCGGCCCGAAGGGCCGCAACGTCGTCATCGACAAGAAGTTCGGCGCCCCCACCATCACCAACGACGGTGTCACCATCGCGCGCGAGGTCGAGATCGACGACCCGTACGAGAACCTCGGCGCGCAGCTCGTGAAGGAGGTGGCGACCAAGACCAACGACATCGCGGGTGACGGCACCACCACCGCCACCGTGCTGGCCCAGGCGCTCGTCCGCGAGGGCCTGCGCAACGTCGCCGCGGGTGCCTCCCCGGCCGCCCTGAAGAAGGGCATCGACGGCGCGGTCAAGGCCGTGGCCGCGGAGCTCCTCGCGACCGCCCGCCCGATCGACGACAAGTCCGACATCGCCGCCGTGGCCGCGCTCTCCGCGCAGGACACGCAGGTCGGCGAGCTCATCGCGGACGCGATGGACAAGGTCGGCAAGGACGGTGTCATCACCGTCGAGGAGTCCAACACCTTCGGTCTGGACCTGGAGTTCACCGAGGGCATGGCCTTCGACAAGGGCTACCTGTCGCCGTACATGGTGAGCGACCAGGAGCGGATGGAGGCCGTCCTCGACGACCCGTACATCCTGGTCCACCAGGGCAAGATCAGCTCCATCCAGGAGCTGCTCCCGCTGCTGGAGAAGGTCATCCAGGCAGGTAGCTCCAAGCCGCTGCTCATCATCGCCGAGGACGTCGAGGGCGAGGCGCTCTCCACCCTCGTCGTCAACAAGATCCGCGGCACCTTCAACGCCGTCGCGGTGAAGGCCCCGGGCTTCGGCGACCGCCGCAAGGCCATGCTCGGCGACATCGCCACCCTCACCGGTGCGACCGTCATCGCCGAGGAGGTCGGCCTCAAGCTCGACGGCGCCGGTCTCGACGTGCTGGGCACCGCCCGCCGCGTCACCGTCACCAAGGACGACACGACCATCGTCGACGGCGGCGGCGACGCGGCCGACGTCAAGGGCCGGGTCGCCCAGATCAAGGCCGAGATCGAGTCCACGGACTCCGACTGGGACCGCGAGAAGCTTCAGGAGCGCCTCGCGAAGCTGGCCGGCGGCGTGTGCGTGATCCGTGTCGGTGCCGCCACCGAGGTGGAGCTGAAGGAGAAGAAGCACCGTCTGGAGGACGCCATCTCCGCGACCCGCGCCGCGGTCGAGGAGGGCATCGTCTCCGGTGGCGGTTCCGCTCTGGTCCACGCCGTCAAGGTCCTTGAGGGCAACCTCGGCAAGACCGGCGACGAGGCCACCGGTGTCGCGGTCGTGCGCCGCGCCGCCGTCGAGCCGCTGCGCTGGATCGCGGAGAACGCGGGCCTTGAGGGCTACGTCATCACCGCGAAGGTCGCCGAGCTCGACAAGGGCCAGGGCTTCAACGCCGCGACCGGCGAGTACGGCGACCTGGTGAAGGCCGGCGTCATCGACCCGGTCAAGGTCACCCGCTCCGCCCTGGAGAACGCCGCGTCGATCGCCTCCCTGCTGCTCACGACCGAGACCCTGGTCGTCGAGAAGCCGGCCGAGGAAGAGGCCGAGGCCGGTCACGGCCACAGCCACGGCCACGCTCACTAGCGTTCGCTCCCCTTTTGCGGCTAAACCGCCGCCGCTCTCGCGGAGTTGGCCGGCCGCCGTCGTGGTTGCGCAATGAGTGGCCGCGGTGAGTGAACGGGTCCGGTGCCTCAGGGCGCCGGACCTTTCGCTTACCGCGGGCCGTAGCTGCGGCCCGCGCGGGAGGACACCGGGCCCAGCAGGGCGCGGGGGGTCACCTTGACCAGGCCCATCAGGGCCTTGTACCGGGCGTCGGGCACGGACACCGTCTTGCCGCGGGCCAGATCCGCGAGCGCCGCGGTGACCAGCCGGTCCGCGTCGAGCCACATCCAGTTCGGAATGCTGTCCGTGCCCATCCCGGCCCGCTGGTGGAATTCGGTGCGTACGAAACCGGGGCACAGCGCCATCAGCCGCACCCCCGACCCGGCCAGGTCCTTCGCCGCGCCCTGGGTGAACTGCACCACCCACGCCTTGGACGCCCCGTACGTCCCCCGAGGTACGAACGCGGCGACCGAGGCCACATTGATCACCCCGCCCCGCCCCCGGTCGCGCATCCCGGGGACCGCCGCGGACGTCAGCCGCAGCACCGCCTCGCAGTGCACCTTCAGCATCATCAGCTCGTCGGCCATGGGGACCTCCAGATAGCGCCCCTTGTTGCCGAACCCGGCGTTGTTGACCAGCAGATCGATGGACTGCAGCCGGTCGCTCAGGCGCGCCTCGACCGCCTCGATCCCGGAGTCCCGGGAGAGATCGGCGGTCAGCACCTCCGCCTCGATGCCGTGCCGGTCGTGCAGCTCGGTGGCCTGGGCCCGCAGCCGCTCGGTGTCACGGGCCACCAGCACCAGGTTGTGCCCCTGGCCCGCCAGCCGCTGTGCGAACGCGGCCCCGATCCCCGCCGTCGCGCCCGTAATCAGTGCAGTCGTCATACGGGCACGGTAGTGCCCCGCGCACCCCCCCGACCGACCAGCCCACGCCCAAAGCCATGCGCGAACAGCTCGCCATTGCCCCAAGAATCACTTATGGTTACGAAGTGATCGAAGCCCGCCATCTCCGTGTTCTGCGCGCCGTCGCCGCCACCGGCTCGTTCTCCGCCGCCGCACGCGAACTCGGCTGCACACAGCCCGCGGTCAGCCAGCAGATGAAGGCGCTGGAGGCGTCGTCGGGCACCACGCTGCTGATCCGTACGGGCCGCGAGATGCGGCTCACCCAGGCGGGTGAGGCCCTGGTGCGCCACGCCTCCGGCATCCTCGCCGGACTGACCGCCGCCGAGGAGGAGGTCGCCGCGATCGCGGGGCTGCGGGCCGGGCGGGTCAGGCTCGTCTCGTTCCCCAGCGGCAGCTCCACCCTCGTCCCCGGCGCCCTTGCGGCCCTGCGCGCCGCCCACCCCGGCACCCGGGTGTCCCTCGTCGAGGCCGAACCGCCGCGCTCGGTCGGGATGCTGCGGGACGGCGACTGCGACATCGCGCTGGCGTTCCGGTACGGGACGTCCGGCGACGAGTGGGACGACCTCGTCGTACGCCCGCTGCTGACGGACCGGCTGACCGGGCTGCTCCCGCGCGAACACCCGCTGGCCGGGGCGGACGCGGTGGACATCGGTGAGCTCGCCGGCGACTCCTGGATCGCGGGCTGCCCGCGGTGCAGGCGCCAGTTGGTGGAGGTCTGCGAGGCCGCCGGATTCACCCCCCGTATCGACTTCGCCACGGACGACTATCCGGCGGTGATCGGTCTGGTGGGGGCGGGGCTCGGGGTGGCGGTCCTGCCGGAGCTCGCCGTCCGGTCGGTACGCGGAAAGGGGACCCGCACCGTGCGGGTGGAGCCCGCCATCGAACGGGAGATCGTAGCGCTCACACTCCCGGACCTGGCACGGGTGCCCGCGGTCGCGGCAACCCTGGACGAGCTGTCCCGAGCGGCCGACCGCTGACCGGGGAGCACCCCGGCGGCGTCGCCCGCGGGCCACGCGGAAACGTTTTTGCGGTAACTGGTACGTACGGGTGTCTCAGGTGTCCTCGGATCCGTCGCCGTGGCCGGAGTGGCCGGAGTGGCCGGAGTGGGCGGAGATCAGCCGGTTGCGCGCGCGGCCCATCAGCTCCTCGCGCTCGTCCTCGGTCAGGCCGCCCCACACCCCGTAGGGCTCCCGTACGGCGAGGGCGTGCGCCGCGCACTCGGCGCGTACGGGGCAGCGCATGCACACCTCTTTCGCCGAGGCCTCACGGGCGCTCCGTGCTGCCCCGCGCTCTCCCTCCGGGTGGAAGAACAGTGAGCTGTCCACCCCGCGGCAGGCCGCGAGAAGCTGCCAGTCCCACAGATCGGCATTGGGTCCGGGAAGGCGGGAAAAGTCTGCCATTGCGTGTCCCCTCGAAACCGGTGCTGAGTCGGAAACGGCGTCCTCGACCGTTGGTGCTCGTCGGTGACCGCAGTCCCGACCGTACATCTATGGTCGTAGTAGATGTAAATATGACCGATTGTGAATCTGGCTAACAGACACCAGCAAAAGGTAAGAAAACTCGCTGAATGGGGCATACCTCCATCGTCTGTCCTCCGCGGATCTCCGCAGAGGACTGTGAAGCCCTGCGGCAGCCCGGATCCGGTTGGCTGATGGATGACCTCACGCCGTACTCCTCCGTATGCGACCCCTCACGGAGAGTTCCGAACCGGAAGGTTCGCCCCGTAACTCTTTCGAGTGACCGTCGTTGAGAAGGCGTAAACGGTTGACGCAGAACGAGCTCGGGCAGATGTCCGAGGGGGTCAACCGCACAGGTGACGACTTGTATCAGCCTGGAGGCTCAAGGTGACGCGCATCAGCTCCGGAGGACGGTCATGACATCCGTCCTCGTCTGCGACGACTCCCCGCTCGCCCGAGAGGCGCTCCGTCGCGCGGTAGCCACCGTGCCCGGCGTCGAGCGGGTGACGACGGCGGCCAACGGCGAGGAAGTCCTCCGCCGCTGGGGAGCCGACCGTTCGGATTTGATTCTGATGGACGTACGCATGCCCGGCCTGGGCGGTGTGGAGACGGTCAGGCGACTGCTCTCGGCCGATCCCGGCGCCCGGATCATCATGCTGACCGTCGCCGAGGACCTGGACGGGGTCGCGCTCGCGGTCGCCGCCGGGGCCCGCGGCTATCTGCACAAGGACGCCTCGCGCGCCGAGCTGAGGGCCACCGTGACCCAGGCGCTGGCCGATCCGACGTGGCGGCTCGCCCCGCGCCGGCTGCGGTCCGCCGAGATGGGCGCGGCTCCCACGCTCACCGCACGGGAGATCCAGGTCCTCGAAGGCATGAGCCACGGCCGGTCCAACGCCGAGATCGGGCGCGAGCTGTTCCTCTCGGAGGACACCGTCAAGACGCACGCGCGGCGGCTGTTCAAGAAGCTCGGCGCCTCGGACCGGGCCCACGCGGTGGCGCTCGGCTTCCGCTGGGGCCTGGTCCGCTGACGGCGGATTCCGGCAGGTGGGACGTGCCCTCGCCCCGTGCCCCGGCCCACCCCGCCCGCGTCCGGGCTGACGGGGAGCCGGGGCCGGCGGGTCCCCGGCCGGGCCCTGTCCGCCACCGGTATGTGACGCTTCCCGGCGGATGGCGCATCCTTGAGGCGTGGAGTCCCTGGGGAACGATTCGGTCGAGCGGAAGGGGAGGGCGCAGGACATGACATCCGGCGCACCCGCTCATAACGCTTCAGTGCACAACTCGGGACGCGGTGTCACGGACGGGACGGCACCGAGGCACCATGGTCCGATGCGCGAGGACGAGACAACGGTGATCGGTGCCCTGGTGCACCGGGCCGTCGACGGCGACGCGCGGGCCACTCACGACCTGCTGGCCCATGTCCACCCCCTCGCACTGCGCTATTGCAGGTCCCGGCTGAACCGGCTGCCCGGTGATGCTCGCCACTTCGTGGAGGACCTGGCGCAGGAGGTCTGCGTCGCGGTGCTGATGGCGCTGCCGCGCTACAAGGACACCGGCAAGCCCTTCGAGGCCTTCGTCTTCGCCATCGCCGGGCACAAGATCGCCGACCTCCAGCGCGCCGCCATGAGGCACCCCGGATCGACGGTTCTGCCCTCCGACGAGATGCCGGAACGGCCCGACGATTCGCTGGGTCCCGAGGAGCGCGCACTGCTCAACAGCGATGCCGCATGGGCCAAGAAGCTCCTCGCCAACCTTCCGGAGAACCAGCGCGAACTGCTCGTGCTGCGGGTCGCGGTCGGGCTGACGGCCGAGGAGACCGGGCAGATGCTCGGCATGTCGCCGGGCGCCGTCCGGGTCGCCCAGCACCGCGCGCTGAGTCGGCTGCGGGCCCTCGCCGGGCAGTAGCCGCAGCGCCCCTTCCGCCCCGCCGCGGGCCGCGCGCGGCCCTCCGTACGAACGTACAGAACCCTCAAGTGATCTTGATCGTGGAATGAGACACCCCGGGAGCCCGTTAGCATGGACATCCGCACCGATCAAGGCCATTTGGGGAAGGTGTCATGACTGCAAACGTCGACGGAGTGCCCGAGAAATTCGCGACGCTCGGGCTGACATACGACGACGTGCTGCTGTTGCCCGGCGCGTCCGACATGACGCCCGACCAGATCGATACCTCTTCGTACATCTCCAAGAACGTACGGGTGAACATCCCGCTGCTGTCCGCGGCGATGGACCGGGTGACCGAGGCCCGCATGGCGATCGCCATGGCGCGGCAGGGCGGCGTGGGCGTACTGCACCGCAATCTCTCGATCGCCGACCAGGCCAACCACGTCGACCTGGTGAAGCGCTCCGAGTCCGGCATGGTCACCGACCCGATCACGGTGCACCCGGACGCGACGCTGCGCGAGGCGGACGAGCTCTGCGCCAAGTTCCGTATCAGCGGCGTCCCGGTCACCGACCCGGCGGGCAAGCTGCTCGGCATCGTCACCAACCGCGACATGGCCTTCGAGTCGGACCGCACGCGCCAGGTCCGCGAGGTCATGACGCCGATGCCGCTGGTCACCGGCAAGGTCGGCATCTCCGGCGTGGACGCCATGGGGCTGCTGCGCCGCCACAAGATCGAGAAGCTTCCGCTGGTCGACGAGAACGGCACGCTCAAGGGCCTCATCACGGTCAAGGACTTCGTCAAGGCCGAGAAGTACCCGAACGCCGCCAAGGACAAGGAGGGCCGGCTGCTCGTCGGCGCCGCCGTCGGTGTCGCGGGCGACGCGCTGGAGCGGGCCCAGGCCCTCGTCGCGGCGGGTGTCGACTTCATCGTCGTCGACACCGCCCACGGCCACTCCCGGCTGGTCGGCGACATGATCGCCAAGATCAAGTCGAACGCCGGTTCCGTCGACGTCATCGGCGGCAACATCGCCACCCGTGAGGGCGCCCAGTCCCTGATCGACGCGGGCGCCGACGGGATCAAGGTCGGCGTCGGCCCCGGTTCCATCTGCACCACCCGGGTCGTCGCGGGCATCGGCGTCCCGCAGGTCACCGCGATCTACGAGGCGGCGCTCGCCGGCAAGGCGGCCGGTGTCCCGGTCATCGGCGACGGCGGCCTGCAGTACTCCGGCGACATCGCCAAGGCCCTGGTGGCCGGCGCGGACACCGTGATGCTCGGCTCACTGCTCGCGGGCTGCGAGGAGTCGCCGGGCGAGCTGCTCTTTATCAACGGCAAGCAGTTCAAGTCGTACCGCGGCATGGGGTCGCTCGGCGCGATGCAGACCAGGGGCGAGCAGCGCTCGTACTCCAAGGACCGCTACTTCCAGGAGGGCGTCGCCTCCGACGAGCGGCTCATCCCGGAGGGCATCGAGGGGCAGGTCCCCTTCCGCGGCCCGCTCGCCGCGGTCGTCCACCAGCTCACCGGCGGTCTGCGCCAGTCGATGTTCTACGTCGGCGGGCGCACGATTCCCGAGCTCCAGGACAGGGGCCAGTTCGTACGGATCACGTCGGCGGGCCTCAAGGAGAGCCACCCGCACGACATCCAGATGACCGTCGAGGCGCCGAACTACACCAGGCGGTAGGACCGGCGTGCACCGCTGAGGGGCGGAAGCGGCACATGCCGGTTCCGCCCCTCAGCGGCGTGTCGGGGATACTGGACTCGGCAGGCGGTATCGCCGAGGGAACTGAAAGGCCACACCATCGTGACTGAGATCGAGATCGGGCGCGGCAAGCGCGGCCGCCGGGCATACGCATTCGACGACATCGCCGTCGTACCGAGCCGTCGCACCCGCGACCCGAAGGAGGTCTCGATCGCCTGGCAGATCGACGCCTACCGCTTCGAGCTGCCCTTCCTGGCCGCCCCCATGGACTCCGTGGTCTCGCCCGAGACCGCGATCCGCATCGGTGAGCTGGGCGGCCTCGGCGTCCTCAACCTTGAGGGACTGTGGACCCGGTACGCCGACCCGCAGCCGCTGCTCGACGAGATCGCCGAGATGCCGGCCGAGACGGCCACCGCGCGCCTCCAGGAGATCTACGCCGCGCCGATCCAGGAGGAGCTGATCGGGCAGCGCATCAAGGAGGTGCGCGACTCCGGTGTCGTCACCGCCGCCGCGCTCTCGCCGCAGCGCACCGCGCAGTTCTCCAAGGCCGTCGTCGACGCCGGTGTGGACATCTTCGTCATCCGCGGTACGACGGTGTCGGCCGAGCACGTCTCGGGCGCGGCCGAGCCGCTGAACCTGAAGCAGTTCATCTACGAGCTGGACGTCCCGGTCATCGTCGGCGGCTGCGCCACGTACACCGCGGCCCTGCACCTGATGCGGACCGGGGCCGCCGGTGTCCTCGTCGGCTTCGGCGGCGGCGCCGCGCACACCACGCGCAACGTCTTCGGCATCCAGGTCCCGATGGCGACCGCCGTCGCCGATGTGGCCGGGGCCCGCCGCGACTACATGGACGAGTCCGGCGGCCGGTACGTGCACGTGATCGCGGACGGCGGCGTCGGCTGGTCCGGCGACCTGCCCAAGGCCATCGCCTGTGGTGCGGACGCCGTGATGATGGGCTCCCCGATGGCCCGCGCCACGGACGCGCCGGGGCGCGGCAGGCACTGGGGCATGGAGGCCGTCCACGAGGACGTGCCGCGCGGCAAGCTGGTGGACCTGGGTTCCGTCGGTACGACGCAGGAGGTCCTGACCGGGCCCTCGCACACCCCCGACGGCTCGATGAACATCTTCGGCGCGCTGCGCCGGGCGATGGCGACGACGGGCTACAGCGACCTCAAGGAGTTCCAGCGCGTCGAGGTGACGGTGGCGGACTCGCAGCACCGCCGCTGAACGCCTGGCCCCCACGCCCGCACACAAGGGCCGGACCACCCCGGAACCACCGGGAGGTCCGGCCCTTGGCACGTACGTACGGGGACGTGGCCCGGCCCGCCGGTTACTCGGCCCGCTTGGCGCCACCGAACGCGGCGACCGGGCCCAGGGCGAGGAAGACGTACGTCATGAAGTGGGCCTCTTCCTTCCAGGCGTCCACCGCCACGGAGAAGTGGTCGAAGAAGAGTTCGGAGAAGCCGACGTGGGCCGCGTCCGCAAGGATCATCGATATGCAGATGACCTGGCCGAGAAAGACCGCGCCCAGCGAGAGGACGGCGCTGACGACCGGGATGACCGGGTTGGAGCCGCCGACCTTGCTCGCCGCGAAGCCGATCAGGAGGCCGACGCCGATGGCCGCGTAGCCGAACTCGCGCTCGATGGAGCCCGCGATCACGCCGTAGAGGACCGCCGCGACGACCGCCGCACCGAGGGCGGTGAGCAGGCCGAGCCCGATGTTGTTCCGGGCGGGCGGCGCGGGGGCGAACGGGGCACCGCCGAACTGGCCGGGCTGTCCGCCCGCGAACGGGTTGCCGGTCGGCGCGCCGGACAGCGGCTGTCCGCCCGCGTACGGGTTGCCCTCGCCCGGCAGGC
>DATCWZ010000768.1:0-2611 GCA_036566065.1 Streptomyces sp.
GCTGTCCGTCGTCGTCACTGCGGCGCTCCCTCGGTCGACATACATATAGGGGTTGGCACGTCATACGGACCCGGCATCCGGGCGCCGGGTGCCACCGGTGTCAGCATTCTGACGGCCTCCAAAGCGGTAGAGAACGGCTGAGCACCGGAACGCGGGAGATACCCGGGGGACCTGTGACCGTCAGGCCCGGCGGGGGCGCGGCGACCGTCGGGCCGCCGCGTCCTTCTTATGTTCCGGGCTCAGGTTCCCCAGAATTCTTACGAATACTACATGGAATAATGATCCAACTCCGGGGTGGGGTGGCCTTTGGCCGGGGGTGGCTGCGGGCCGTGCCGTCGCCCGCATGCCCGCTCAGGGTGCGCCCGGGCGGAATGTCCTCAAACTGGACTTCATGGCAGAAAAAAGTCGCACCCGGTCCGGGCATTCGACAAAGACCGCTTCCCGCGCCTCGTCCGAGCGGGGCCCCGAGCATGCTGCTCGCGCCGCTTGTCAGAGCCTGGAACGGCTGATCGACCACCCCACTGAGGGCGTGTCGGCCGTGCGGCGCGATGACGACGGCTGGTGTGTCGTCGTGGATGTCCTTGAGGTGCCCCGCATCCCGGACACGACGAGCCTCATCGCCTCGTACGAGGTGCGGCTCGACGACGACGGCGCACTCATGGAGTACAGCAGGGTCCGCCGGTATCGGCGGGGTGCCGCCGACGAGTGATCCGTATCGCCCCCAACTGTAAGGACGCTCCATGCAAACGACCACCTACTCCGACGATGTCGCGCCCTGCCCGCCGCGCGCAGGCACTCTCTACGACGTTCTCGAACTCATTCTCGACCGGGGCATGGTCATCGACATCTTCGTCCGGGTGTCCCTGGTCGGGATCGAGATCCTCAAGATAGACGCGCGCATCGTCGTCGCGAGCGTGGACACCTATCTGCGGTTCGCCGAGGCGTGCAACCGGCTCGATCTGGAGAGCGACTCACGCAGCACGACCGTTCCCGAACTGTTCGGCGGCCGGGCGGCCCAGGGCATCGGCAAGCGCAAGGTCCGCAAGGCCGCGGAGTCCGTCGGCGACACCGTACGCAAGGCGGTGGGCAGCGGCGATGGCGACGCGGACGAGGAGCAGGAGGAGCGGCCCAGAAAGCGCCGCGCCCCCGCCCGCGACGGAGCGAGCCGGCGCCGGCGCGTGGAGGCATGAGCCGTGACAGCGACCGGTGTGTACGTCTACGCGATCACCCGTACGGGTGATCCGCTTCCGGCGAACGCCGTCGGCGTGGGCGGCCCCCCGGCCCCGCTGCGCCTGATCGGGCCGGGGCAGGTGACAGCCGTCGTCAGCGACGCACCCGCGCGGCTGCGGGCGAAGCGACGCGACCTGCTGGCCCACCAGGACCTCCTGATGCTCCTCGCGGACAGAGGCCCGGTCCTGCCCATGCGTTTCGGCATGGTCGCACCCGACGAGGAGACGGTCCTCGGCCAACTGGCCGGGTCGGAACCGGCCTACCTCGCCACGCTGCGCCACCTCTCGCACCGCGTCGAGATCAACCTGAAGGCTCTGCCCGCCCAGGACGCGCTCGCGGCCGTGGTCGCCCAGGACGGGACCGTGCGACGGCTGCGCGACGAGGCACGCCGCCGCCCCGGGTACGAGGCCAGCGTGCGGCTCGGTGAAGCCGTGGCCAGGGCGCTCTCGCGCAGGGCCGCGGAAGCCGGAAAGACGATCGTGCACAAGCTCAGGCCGATGGCCCGTGCCGTGGCCCCGGGCCCCGAGGTCCACGGGTGTTCGCTCAATGTGTCGTTCCTCGTCGACCGGAGTGACATCGACGATTTCCGGGCCACGGCGCTGCGGTTCGCCGACACACACCGTGAGCGGGTCGAACTCCGCCTCGCGGGACCGCTTCCCTGCTACAGCTTCGTCACCCTGCGGGACCTTCCGGCACCGGCGGTGGGGGTCTGAGATGGGACTGATCACCGGGCTGCTGACCCTTCCGCTCGCGCCGGTACGCGGCGTGATCTGGGTGGCCGAGAAGGTCGACGACGCCGCTCAGCGGGAACTGCACGACCCCGGTGTGATCCGCGCCCAGTTGGCCGCACTGAACCAGGAACTCGAGGACGGCACCATCGGCCGGGCCGAGTTCGAACGGGAAGAGGACGAGCTGCTCGATCGGCTGTTCACCGCACGGGTACGCCCCGCACCCAACGATCGAAGGGGAATCACTCATGGATGACCAGACCAAAGTGACTCTGGCGGCCGCGATGGTGGGCGGATATGTGCTCGGCCGCACCAAGAAGGGCAAGCTGGCGTTCACCGTAGCCACGTATCTGGCAGGCAGACGCTTCGGCCTGGAGCCGCGCCAGCTCGCCGCGGAAGGCATGCGCAGGCTCGGTGAGAACCCTCACTTCGCCGAGCTGCAGGAGCAGCTCAGGGGGGAGGTCCTTGAGACCGGCCGCCAGGCGGTGACCGCTGCCGCCAACCGGAGCATGAACTCACTGGCCGATGCGATCGGAGAGCGGACGGCACGGCTGGGTGAGCTGGAGGAGCAAGAGCCGGAAGCAGAGGAAGAGGAAGAGGAGGAGCCGGAGGAGGAGCCGGAGGAGGAGCCGGAGGAGGAGCCGGAGGAGGAG
>DATCWZ010000277.1:0-2856 GCA_036566065.1 Streptomyces sp.
CGTACTGCTGACCGTCTTCCGCAAGACGAAGATGCGCGAGACCGCGGAGGTGGCCCGCGCTCACGCCGTCCAGGCCGCATGCGAGGCCGGCCATGTGCCGGCCACCGAAAACGACATCTACGGCCGCCCGGTCAAGGAGGAACTGCCATGAACCACTCCGAGTGGAAGACCCGCCGCCACCGCAAGCTCCTCGGCGAAACAGTGGAGGGAAACACCGAGTACGACCGCCTGTACGAGGAGGCCGAACTGGCCCACGACCTCGGCCAGATGGTCTACGACCGGCGTACGGCTCTGGGCCTGTCCCAGACCGAACTCGCCGAACGCTGCGGGATGAAGCAGCCCCAGATCTCCCGGATCGAAGGCGGCGGCACCGTACCCACCATCCCGCTCCTGCGACGCCTGGCACGCGCCCTCGACGCCGACCTGACCATCGAACTCACACCGCAGCGTCATGCGGCCTGAGCGACCGCTCCTAGCCGTAGAAGTAGGCGGACGGAGTCACGGGTAAGACGGCGTATGCGCGTCCACGGGCCCGGAAGACGCCCCGCGCACCGCGGCGCCTGGCACACGCCGTACAACCGCAACGTCGGCTACCTCGGCGTGGTGCCCGCGATGCGCGGGCCGTCCGGGTAGGTACAGGCCAACTCCATTCGTTGCTTCCGGGAAGCGCACCGTGACACCATTCGACGGTGTTCGATAACGGGGATGACACAGATGCGATAGCCGGGCCGCCTGCCCGGCGTTCGAAGCTCGCCGACTTGGCCGGCCGGCCTGCGTCCGAGGCGCCGCCCACGCCTCGTGAGGCACCGCAACCGGCCCCTGTCTCGGCACCGAAGGATGACCCGACGGCGGCGGCTCGCCACGAGTTTGCTGTGTTGCTGGGTGAGTTCAGGCGAACGGCGGTGCTGGTGCCGCTGGATGAGTTCGGGGACCCGTGGTCGGCGGAGCAGAGCGGGGTTCGCTGGATCTGTGCGTTTTCGGACGAGGAGGCGTTGGCCCGGTTCGCTCGGGCGCGGGGTGGCGCGGGGCGGGAGTGGGCGTACCGGGCGGTGTTGGGGGCGCGGTTGCTGGATGTGATGGTGCCGATGCTGCCGGGTCCGGCCGGGGTGGCGTTGGATGCGGGTAGTGAGGAGGGTGGGATGTTGTTCCCGCCGGTGGCCGGGATCGTGCCGGACGCGGCCGCTGTACATCTCGGGGGGATGCTGTGAGCAGGGAAAACGCTGATCTTCAGGTGCCGCCTGCGGCGTTGGCGCAGATCGCGAAGGGGATCGATCTGGCGCACGCCGAGTTGAAGGACCTGGGGCTCATCGGCCAGGCATCGGCAGGCCGGGGGTTCTCGGATCTCGCGTTGTCGGGGCTGGAGTTGGGGCACAGAGCGCTGGCGTCGGAGTTCGAGACGTTCTGCAACCGGTGGGAGTGGGGGGTGCGGGCCCTGACCCAGAAGGGGAACAACTTCGCACACGGGGTCGGGCTGTCGGCGGGTTCGTTCGCGGAGCAGGAGCAGTACATCAAGGACTCGTTCAAGGTCGGCGTGAATGCGGTCAACGGGAATCCGCACGCGTCCGAGGACGAGGTCACATCCATGAGCTGGGACGCGATCAGCAGGCAGTCCCCGTACGACAACCCGGACTGGAGCCGGAGTTCGATGATCGAGGCCAACAACGAGGTGGGCCAGATCTGGCGGGACACGGCGTACGACGGTGAGGACGCGCTGCTGGACTCGGCGCAGATCAGCGGGGTGATGGGCCCGGAACGGCGCGATGAGATCGAGGAGACGTTACGGGAGAAGCTCGATCCGTCTCCGGAGATCCTGCAACAGGCTGAGCAGCCGCGGTGGGGGCAGAGTAACTGATGGTGGACTGGCGAGGACTCGGCGACAGTCTCGTCGACGGGGCCGGCAAGGTCGTCGACAAGGGCAAGCAATTCGTCGGCGAAGGGATCGACAAGGGCACGGATGTGCTCGGCTCCGGTCTGGAGAAGGTCGGTGCGGATCAGTGGGCCGACAACGTCGAGGACTGGGGGGATGAGACCGCGTCCTTTCTGGGCGCGGAAGTCGGCGAGCAGCAGCTCGGGCAGAGCGAGGAAGCCGACGAGCTGATCCATGGCAGGCCGGAGAAGATCACCGCGGCCGTGAAGAACCTCCGGGACTTCCAGAGGGCCTTTGATCTCGTCGGTGGCGGAATGAAGCGGCTGGACTCGGGCCACTGGAAGGGCGCGGCCGCCGATACGTTCCGGGAGAAATTCCGGACTCTTCCCACCGACTGGCTGCGTGCGGCGGACGCGTTCGAGGATGCGGCCACGGCGTTGGAGACATACGCCCGGACCGTGACGAGCGCGCAGGGCAAAGCCGGTGAGGCGATCGCCCTCTACAAGGAGGGCAAGCAGGACTACGAGACGGCTGCTGCCGCGTTCCGGGAGAAGGCCGAGGCGTACAACGCGGTACGCAATACGGACCATCCGCTCCCGCACCCGGGCAAGTTCACCGACCCCGGGCTGGTCAAGCGGCAGCGTGCCCAGGAGATGCTGAAGCACGCGCGGCAGGCGCGCAACGAGGCTGCCGAGACGGCCAGGGGCGCGATCACCGCAGCAATGGCTCACGCCCCGAAGGAACCCACCGGCATCCACCGGGCCACTCAGGAGTTCCTCGACTACGGTATGGCCCAGGGCATCGAGCTGGCCCATTTCACTGGCGGTGTCGTCAAGGGCACAGCGGGGCTGGTGAACTTCGTCCGCTCCGTCAACCCGATGGACCCGTACAACCTGACGCACCCGGCCGAGTACTACAAGGGCGTCAACACCACCCTCGCCGGCCTCGTCACCACCGTCACCAACCCCGACCGGGCCCTCAAGAACGCC
>DATCWZ010000227.1:0-5206 GCA_036566065.1 Streptomyces sp.
ACTCCGACCCGCATGGAAGCATCCCTTCGCCGAAGTGAGCTCTCCGGTATCACGCTAAGGGTGATCCAGGTCACCCAGGGATGGGTCGGACGGTCAAACCTGTCACACGTCGTCGAGGCCGCGCTCGATCGCGTACCGGACGAGCTCCACCCTGTTGTGCAACTGGAGTTTGCCCAGGGTGTTCTGGACGTGGTTCTGGACCGTGCGGTGCGAGATGACCAGGCGCTCGGCGATCTGTTTGTACGAGAGTCCCTTGGCCACCAGACGCAGCACCTCCGTCTCCCGCTCGGTGAGCCGCGGCGCCTTCGGTTCGTCCGGGGCGGCGGGCGCCGGGTCGGAGGCGAGCCTGCGGTACTCGCCGAGGACGAGCCCGGCCAGGCCCGGGGTGAAGACGGGGTCGCCGGCCGCCGTGGAGCGCACGGCCTCGACGAGTTCCCGCGTACTGGCGGACTTGACCAGATAGCCGGTGGCGCCGGACTTCACCGCCTCCAGCACATCGGCGTGCTCACCGCTGGCGGAGAGCACCAGGACGCGCAGCCCCGGGTGGGAGCCGACGAGTTCCCTGCAGACCTGGACGCCGGGCATCCCCGGCAGGTTCAGGTCGAGCACCAGGACATCGGGGGTGACGGCGGTGGCCCTGCGGACGGCCTGCGGGCCGTCGCCCGCGGTCGCCACCACGTCGAAGCCGGACTCGGCCAGGTCGCGGGCCACGGCATCGCGCCACATCGGGTGGTCGTCGACGACCATGACCCTGATGGGCCGCTGCCGGGAATCCTGCTCGTTCGCTGTACTCATCGGGCCGATCCTGCCTTCCCCCGGGAAACCTTCGGAACCTTCAACTCGACCTCGGTGCCCTGGCCGGGTACCGAGATCAGCTCTGCCGTGCCGCCCAGTTCGCGCAGCCGGCCGCGGATCGACAGGGCGACGCCCAGCCGGCCCTCGCCCTCCGCCTGGGCGAGCCTGCCCTCCGGGATGCCGGGGCCGTCGTCCCTGACGGTGACGATCACCTCTTCCGGCTCGTCCTCCACCAGGATCCAGGCCCGCGCGTCCTGTCCCGCGTGCACCCGGACATTGTCCAGGGCGGCGCTCACCGCTGCGGCGAGTTCGCGGGCCGCCCGGGGCGGCAGGAACACCGGGGTTCCCGGCTCGGAGAGGCTGACCCGGGAACCGGCGTGCGGGGCGAGCAGGGTGCGCAGATCCTGGTCGGCCGCGCCGGGTCCGTCATCAGACATCTCGTCGGTACGCACCATGCGCCTGGCGGGCACCAGGCCGCTGGAGACCAGGGTGCGCAGGGCGATCTCCTGCTCCCCCGCCATCCTGCCCAGTTCGGCGGCCTCGCCGCCGAGGGCCGAGCCCCGGCGCTGAACCATCGCGAGCACCTGGAGCACGCTGTCATGGATGTCGCGGGCGAGCCGCTCCCGCTCGCGGGTCGCGGCCTCGATCTCCAGGGCGCGGGCCAGGGTGCGCTCGCTGGCGCGAGCCACCTCGACGACGTACCCGATGGCGATGGAGGCGACCCAGACCAGCAGCACGTTGTGGAAGGTGTCGCGGCTCGGCTCGCCGCGCTCGATGATGTTGGCGACGGCGACGAAGGTGGAGGCGAAGGCCGCCCAGCGCCAGCCGCCCTTGATGGCGAACGCGAGCACGGCGCCCGCCGTCCAGATCGAGGGCAGCGTCGAGCCGTCCACATGCCGGGCGTCGACATCGGCGAGCGGCGTCAGCAGGATCCCGGTCAGCGCGATGGTGAGGTCGGCGCCCAGGAAGCGCTTGGTGCAGCTCGCCGCGTTGGCCACCCTGGGCAGGGTGGCGAGGGTCCAGACGGCCATCACCGCGAGAACGGCGACGGCGACCCACGGCCGCTCGTACGTGCCGTCCCGGGCGAAGCCGGCCAGCAGCACCGCGTAGATCAGGGTCAGTACGCGGTAGGCGGTCAGCGCGCGCCACAGCGGCTGCTCGACCGACATCCGTACGACCCGCTCACGCCTGGTCATGTCCCACCCCCCGAAACCCTCACGACCTGCTGGTCTTCGCCGCCTCGTCCGCGATCCGCCGCTTCGCCGCTGTCGCGTAGATGTCGACGTACTCCTGCCCGGAAAGTCTCATGATCTCGTACATGACCTCGTCGGTCAGCGCGCGCAGGATGAAGCGGTCGCTCTCCAGGCCCTGGTAGCGGCGGAAGTCCAGCGGCGTGCCGATCCGGATGCCCGGGCGCATCAGCTTGGGGATCACCTGTCCGGGCGGCTGGATCTTCTCCGTATCGATCATGGCGACGGGGATGACGGGGGCGCCGGTGGCCAGTGCCACCCGGGCGAGGCCGCCGGGCTTGCCCCGGTAGAGACGGCCGTCGGGCGACCGGGTGCCTTCCGGGTAGATGCCGAAGAGCCCGCCGCTCTCGACGACCTGGATGCCCGCCCTGACGGCGGCCGCCCCGGCACCGCGCGCGCCCGAGCGGTCCACCGGGAGCTGGCCGACGCCCTTGAAAAAGGCGGCGGTGAGTCTGCCCTTCACACCGGGGGCCGTGAAGTACTCGGCCTTGGCGATGAAGGTCACCTTGCGGTCCAGGACCGCGGGCAGGAAGAAGGAGTCGGAGAACGACAGATGGTTGCTCGCGAGGATCGCCGGTCCGTGCGCGGGGATGTTCTCCAGGCCCTCCACCCAGGGCCGGAAGGCGAGTCTCAGGGACCCGCCGATGGAGAACTTCATCGCGCCGTAGATCAACTCGGGTGCCTCCTGTGTGCCGTCGGTGAGACCTTACGGCCTGGTGCACGACAGCGGGCGGGTGGCCGGGAGCCGCGGGCGGCGGGGCGGCGGCCCGTTCCGGCCCTGGTCGGTGTCGGTCCGGTCGCGTACGGTGAAGTCAACCTTCCGCGCTCCTTTCCGCGCTCCCCTTCACACCCCGCCGCAAGCCCCACTTCGAGTCCACGTCCAGCATCGACGAACAGGAGATCCAGGTGCCGGTCCTCCCCGGAGCCGAGCCGTTCCGCCACGAGGGCGGAGAGGTAGGCGTCCTTCTCTGTCATGGATTCACCGGATCACCGCAGTCACTGCGCCCGTGGGCGGACCATCTTGCCGGGCGCGGGCTGACCGTGTCTCTTCCGCTGCTGCCCGGGCACGGCACGCGCTGGCAGGACATGGCGGTCACCGGCTGGCAGGACTGGTACGCCGAGGTGGACCGGGAGCTGCGCGAGCTGCGGGACCGGTGCGCCCAGGTGTTCGTGTTCGGACTGTCCATGGGCGGCGCCCTGGCGCTGCGGCTGGCCGCGAAGCACGGTGACGCGGTCGCGGGTCTGGTGCTGGTGAACCCGGCGAACAAGGTGCACGGCATCTCGGCGCACGCGCTGCCGCTCGTCCGCCATCTGGTGCGTACGACGAAGGGGCTGGCGAACGACATCGCCCTGGAGGGCTCCGACGAGATCGGCTACGACCGGGTGCCTCTGCACTCGGCGCATTCACTGCGCAATTTCCTCCGCCTCGTCGACGCGGAGCTGCCCCAGGTGACCCAGCCGCTGCTGCTTCTGCACAGCACGCAGGACCATGTGGTGCCGCCGGCCGACTCGGCCCGCATCCTGAGCCGGGTGTCGTCCAGGGACGTCGAGGAAATATTGCTGGAACAGAGCTACCACGTGGCGACGTTGGACCACGATGCGGAGCGGATTTTCGACGAGAGCCACCGGTTCATCGGCCGCCACGCACCCAGCGTCGGAAAGAAGGGGAGCACGTCCGGTGGCTGAGCACGACGCGGAACGCGCGGGCAGGGACGAGGAGCGCGAACCGCGCCCCCCGGAGGAGGCGGCTGTCCCCGGCGGACCGCCGGAACCCGGTCCGATCGACGAGGCGGCGGCCTGGGAGGCGATCGTCGCGGGGTACGGCGAGGAGCCGCCCGACCCGCCGGGCGCCAAGCCCTTCAAGTCCGTCGAGGACCTCGCCCTGCTGGAGGACGACCGGTTCAACGGCATGGATACGGGCACCGGTTCGGGCGACGGCACCGACAAGGGCACGGACAAGAAGATCCCGCCGAAGCCGGCGGACCGGGCGGCGCCCGGCAGTTCGGTCGTCTTCGCCCCCGGGGTCGGCGGGCCGCGCGACTACGAGATGCCGGACCCCAGCGACGGTGGCTTCGACGACCCGGACGACGGCGACGAGGACCACTTCGTCCCACCGGAGCCGCCGCCGCTGCCGGAGGCCGATGCCACGACGAAGTTCGCCTGGCTCGGGGCCGTCGGCGGTCCGGTGCTGATGCTGCTCGCGGTTCTGATGCGCTGGGACATGACGTGGTGGCTCAGCACGCTGTGCATCGGCGGCTTCCTGGGCGGTTTCGTCACCCTGGTGGCGCGCATGCCGCACGACGACGAGGACGACGGCGATCCGGGGCGCGGCGCGGTCGTCTGACTCCGGAACCGGTCAGGCGTCCGGCCCGACGCCCCGCGGGTGCGGGGCGGGCACCCGGAGCGCGGCCAGCACGGGCAGATGGTCGGTGGCCCGGGGCAGGTCCTGTGCGGCGAGCCCGGGCAGACCGGCCGGGACGCCGCAGCCGAGCACCTCGATCCCAGGGGTCGCGAACACGGCGTCGATCCGCTTGTGCGGCGCGTGGGACGGGAAGGTGTACTCGCCGCCCCACGGCCGTACGGACCGGCAGTCCTGGAGCCGTCCGGCCAGCCGCCGGAACGCCTGGCCGTCGGGTTCGTCGTTGAGATCGCCCGCCACGACGGCATGGGGGACGTCCATCGCCTCGACGGTGTCCAGCAGCATCCCGGCCTGTGCCCGCCGCTCCTCGCGGCTCAGGCCCAGATGGCAGCTCAGCACCCCGATACGGGTCCCCGCGATCCGTACGACGGCAGTGGCGAAGCCCCGGCGGTGCCGGCCGGGCGTGAGCGGCAGCAGGATGTCCTCGGTACGTTCCACCGCGGCCCGCAGCGAGCACAGCAGCAGGGGCCCGGCAGCGGGGGCGCCGCCGCCGAGGACCACCAGATCGGTACGGGCCGCGAGCCGGGCCGCCGCCTTGCGCCAGCGGAAGAAGCGCGGGGCCTCCTGGACGAACACCAGATCGGGGGCGCAGGCGCGGATGACCCGGGCCACCGCCTCGGTGTCGTCGCGCAGCGAGCGGACGTTGTAACCGAGCACCCTGATGACGGCCGAACCGTCCTTCTCGGTACGGGAGTCGGGCAGCGGCGTCATGACCATGCGAGGCACGATACGACGGACGCCC
>DATCWZ010000342.1:0-4249 GCA_036566065.1 Streptomyces sp.
CGGGGCCGTCCGGCGGGTTCCCGGGGGCGCTGACGGTGCCGAGAGCCTCGACGGCCGGCGAGGACCGCGCGGCCCGCTCCTTCCACACCTGCGCGGCCACCTCGTGCAGCACCAGCAGCCGGGTGGGCTCCACTCCCGCGACCCGTGCCAGCGCGTCCACCGCCTGCCGTGGCGGCAGCGCCTTCCCATTGAGGTACCGCTCCCAGGAGGTGCGGCTGTAACCGGTCTTCGACTCGAGCGAAGCGAGACTCAGCCCGCTGCGGTCCTTCAGCCGGCGCAACTGGACGACCAGTTGCCGTACCCGCTCATCGAGTGAACTCGGTAATTCCTTCCAACGTGGCATGTTCCACCCCGTACGCGTCGACGTGCGCGGAGCATGGTAGCGGCCCCGGCACTTTCCTCCTCACCGCTTCAGGGTCCCGGCTCCCCAGATGGCGCCAGGGCCGTTCCGGCCGGTTCCCCTGCCTCCGTACCGGCTCCCCGCGTCCCACACATCCGTCTCTCGCCGCGCTGTTCGCGCAGGTCAGCCGGTGGGACGTCCCAGGTGTTGCCCGTTCACCCGCGCTTCCTGGCGACGGTCATAAATGGCCTGCAATCTCAGTGGTGCGAGCCGGCGGCACGGTCCACCACGCGCCGCTTCCACCACCTCAACGAGAAAGGCAGCAACCATGCTGACGACCAAGCACACAGCAGTCCTCGGTTCGGCCGCTCTGGTACTGGCAGGCGTCCTGGGCGGCGCGGCCCCGGTTCAGGCGGCCTCCCTCTCCGCCACCGTCGCCGCCGCGGGCGGTACGGCACCCGCGTGCATCGACCGCAGCGATGTCCACAACTACCCGGACGGCGGCATCTCGGGCTACGTGCGCAACAACTGCGGAAAGACGATGCGCGTCAGGATCATCGTCCGCTCCTGGCGGGACACCTCCTGCCAGACCATCCAGAACAAGCACAGCAAGTACTTCCACACCGTCGGCGGGCGTTACGACCGGACGGTGGTCTGCTGACGCGCCACCAGGCAGCGGCGCCACAGTCACCCACAGGGAAGGCAGGAGCACCATGAACAGGAAACTCGCCGTAGTCGCCGCCACGACAGCAGCCATCGGCGGCGTCCTCCTCTCTACACCGACCGCCCAGGCCGCACCGGCCACCCGGGCCGCGGCGGCCGGCACCGCACCGTCGTGCATCGGCCGGTACGTGACCGGCACCCCCAACGGCTTCGACGTGGACCTCAGCAACAACTGCGGCTCCACGATGCGGGTGAAGGTGATCGTGGACCACGGCGGGGACAGCCCGTGCTACACCATGTCCAACGGGTCACGGAAGCTGTTCATCTACGAGGGCGTCTTCGGCACCTACGGCCGGACCGTCGTCTGCTGAGGCGGACGGCGACCGGGTCCGGCGCAGGCGGTCAGCTCGCTGCGGGCGAGCTGACCGCCGCACGTCGGCAGGTCGGAGCTACTCAGGCCTTGAGCCAGTCCTGGTAGTGGGTGGGGGCGATGTGGGCATCGTCCCCGGCGATGATCGCGTCCTGTCGTACCGCCGCGAACATGCCCGCCTGGTCGTCCCTGACCGCCTTGCGCTTGTCGCCCTTGGCGCGGAGCGTGATCCTGCCGAGCTCGGCCAGCGGCCACACATCGGGGCCCGCGATGTTACGGGTGCCCTGGAGCGGGTTCCCGACGGCCACCTCCGCTACCGCCTGGGCCACATCGGCCGACGCGATGGGCTGCACGAGGGTGATGGGCAGACGGACGGTCTCCTCGTCGGCGGACCAGGACATGACCGCGTCCATGAACTCGAAGAACTGGGTGGCGCGGACGATGGAATACGGAACGGGGCCCGCCTTGAGGATGTCCTCCTGGAGGGCCTTCGCCCGGTAGTAGTCGAGCTCGGGCACCTGGTCGACGCCGACGATGGACAGGATCACGGCGTGACCGACCCCCGCCTGCTTGGCTGCGGCCAGGAGGTTGTCCATCGTCTTCTGGAAGAACGCGAGCGAGGCGTCGTCGAAGGTGGGCGAGTTCGTCAGGTTGACGACGGCCTCGGCTCCCTCCAGTGCCTGCGCCAGCCCGTCTCCGGTGAGGAGATCGACGCCGGTGGACTGCGAGTGCGGAACCGCGTCGTGCCCGGCCGCCTGCAGGATCTTCACGACCTGTGAACCGATGAGCCCCGTGCCGCCGATCACTGCGATCTTCATGGTGTGCCTTCCGACTCGGAACTCGGACAACCCTTGTCCGAGAACAATACTCGGACAAACTTTGACCGGGTAAGAGGGCGTCATTAATGTGAAGGGGTGAAGATGTCAGGCGGGGTCGAGTGGGCACTGCACTGCTGCGTCGTGCTCACGGCCAGCACCGATCCGGTCCCCGCGGCGCGCCTGGCCGAGCTGCACGCCGTATCGGCCAGCTACCTCGCCAAGCAGCTCCAGGCCCTCTCGCGGGCGGGCCTGGTCCACTCCACCCAGGGCAAGTCGGGCGGCTACGCCCTGACCCGGGCGCCGGAAACGATCACTGTGCTCGACGTCGTACACGCGATAGACAGCCCGGACCCCGCCTTCATATGCACGGAGATCCGCCAACGCGGCCCGTTGGCGGCCCCGGCCTCCTCCTGCACCACGCCCTGCGCGATCACCCGCGCGATGGCCGCCGGCGAGGACGCCTGGCGCCGGGCGCTCTCGGCGATCACCATCGCCGACCTGGCCCGCGACGTCGACGCCGACTACGGGCCCCAGGTGATGACCGGCATCGGCGACTGGCTCAACACAGCGAAGAACGCCTGAACAGGGCCCGGCCCGGTCGCAGTCGACGAGTGCCCGTTCGACACCGTGCAGCCGGTGGTGGGGGCCTGTGTCAGGAGGCCCGGCGCTTCTTCGGCGGGGTCTTCTTCGCGGTGCCCGCGGACTTCTTCTTCGCCGCCGTCGTTTTCTTGGCGCTCGCCTTCTTCGCGGTTGCCTTTTTCGCGGCCGTCTTCTTGGGCGCCGTCTTCTTCGCCGGGGCGGCCTTTTTGCGCGGCTGCATCTCGTGCACGGTCGCGTCCGCCTCGCCCCGGGTCTCCTTCGCCGCCTGCACCGAGGCGTTCAGCGCGGCCATCAGGTCCATGACCTTCCCGGACTCCGGCTCCTCGCCCCGCTGCGGCTGCGGGAGCGCCTTGCCCTCCGACTTGGCCGCGATCAGCTCCTCCAGGGCCTCCCGGTAGTGGTCCCGGAAGCCGGAGATGTCGTCCAGCGCCATGGTGTCGGTGAGCTGGACGGCCCGCTCGACCTCGCCGTCCTCCAGCTCCACCTCCCGGGGGACGAGGGACTCCGGACTGCGGATCTCGTCCGGCCAGCGCATGGAGTGCAGCACGATCGCGTTCTCCCGTACGCGCAGGAGGCCCAGCCGCTCGCGGTTGTGCCAGGCGAACTTCGCCACGGCGACCTTGTCGCTGCGTTCCAGGGCCTTGCGCAGCAGGGTGTACGGCTTCGCCGCGACCTGGCCGTCGATCGCGAGGTAGTAGCTGTCGCCGATCCTGACCGGGTCGATGGTGTCCGCGTCCACGAACGCGATGATCTCGATCGCCTTCGCCGTGGGCAGCGGCATCCGGTCGAGTTCCTCGTCGGTGACAGGTACGGTGCGGTCCTTGGCGATCTCGTATCCCTTGCCGATCTCGTCCTGGGTGAGGACCTTGCCGTCGAGCTCGCACACCTTGCGGGTGCGGACCCGGCCCATGTCCTCGGCGTGGTACTGGTGGAAGGAGATCGAGTGGTTCTCGGTGGCGGAGACCACCTTGATCGGGATCGTGACCAGGCCGAAGCTGATCGCTCCGGTCCACAGGGGCCGCGGCATCAATACCTCCAGCGTCAGGTCCCCCTGAGCACCGTAACCCCGGCCTGGCGGGAACGCGTCCTGGAACAGCCCCGCTACGACGGGGGGCAGCCGCAGGATTCCCGGTGCATGAAGGTGGGGTTGATCGTGACCTTGCGCGGCGGCAGCGTGGGGGATGTGATCCGGGACAGGGCCATCGAGACCGCCTGCTCGCCGATCGACAGGGCGGGCTGGGCCATGGCGGTCAGCCGGGGGTGGAAGAGGTCAGCCCACTCGAAGTCGTCGAACGACACCAGGGCCATGTCGTCGGGGATGGCCAGGCCCGCGTCGCGCAGCGCCCGTACCGCGCCGATCGTCATGCGGTTGTTGCCCACGACGAGGGCCGTCGGCGGGTGCGGCAGGCGCAGCAGTGCCGCGACGGCCGCCTCCGCGCCGCGCTCGCTGGAGTCGCC
>DATCWZ010000545.1:0-3337 GCA_036566065.1 Streptomyces sp.
AAGCGGGAGAGGAGGCGGGGGCGGCGGGGGCCGGCCCGGCCAGCGGGAATGTGAGTGCTGCCGCGCAGGTGACGCCGATCGAGGTTGCAAGAAGTGCACGCATACAGGTGATCTTGGGCATGTCACAGCAATCCGGGCTACTGGAGGAGCCGCGCGGTCACCTGACGCCCCGTCTGCCGACCGGCGTATGCGAGGGCCGTGCGGCCCCGCTGCGCCGGATCGGGGCGCGTACGCTTGCCAGGGTGAATGCCAGCGACCGCACACCTGCCGACCTGCTGCGATCCGCGCTCGCCGCGGACCCGGCCCGCCCCCTGGTCACCTTCTACGACGACGCAACCGGAGAACGCGTCGAACTGTCGGTGGCCACCTTCGCCAATTGGGTGGCCAAGACCGCCAACCTGCTGCAGGACGCACTGGGCGCGGAACCCGGCGACCGGCTCGCGCTGCTGCTTCCCGCGCACTGGCAGTCGGCCGTGTGGCTGCTCGCCTGCTCGTCGGTCGGCGTGCTCGTCGATGTGCAGGGCGACCCCGCCGCCGCCTCCCTCGTCGTCAGCGGACCCGAGACGCTCGACCGTGCGCGTGCCTGCCGCGGCGAGCGGATCGCGCTGGCCCTGCGTCCAATGGGCGGCCGTTTCCGGCAGCCGCCGGACGGGTTCGGCGACTACGCCGTCGAGGCGCCGGCGCAGAGCGACCACTTCGCGCCGTACGCGCCGGTCGACCCGGACGCCACCGCACTGACCGTGGGCGGGACGGAACTGACGGCGGCCCAGTTGGTGACGCGGGCCCGCGAGGACGCCGCCGGGCTCGGCCTCGAAGCGGGGTCGCGGCTGCTGACGGGCCGTACGTACGACACCTGGGAAGGTCTTTCGGCCGGGCTCTACGCGCCGCTGGCCGCCGGGGCGTCCGTGGTCCTGTGCCGTCATATCGGCCAACTGGACGAGAGCGGTCTCGCCAAGCGCGTCGAGAGCGAACGCGTCACCCGGACTGCGGTATGACAAGCGCTCCGAGGGCGACTCGTCCAGCGCACGACGGGCCGAGCCCCCGGGACTGAGCCCCGGCGCCGGTACATGATCGGGCGGTACAGACCACTCTGCTGGAATGCACAACCAAGCGTGAGGTTCAGCCGTCTACTCCTGCGACCGGCGGCCCATCGCGCTGCCGAACGTGAAGGATGGACGCAGACGTGACCGACAGCGCTGGCACGCCGGCCGACCCGAACCGCCCGGCCGAAAACGGCCCGCAGGAGGATTCGGGGTCACAGGACGGGCCGGGGTCGCAGGAAAAGCCCGAAGCCACCACCCCCCAGGAGGACAACCGGACCGACCCCGCCCACCCCGCCCCGACCGGCTCGGCCGATGCCGGCGAAACAGCCGGTGCGGACGGAACAACCGGGGACAGCAGAGCCGCCGGGGCGGGCGGCCCGGCCGGGACGACCGGGGACGGCGAGGCAACCGGGGACGGGACATGGGCTCCGCGGCCTACCAGTGGGTTCCCGCCCGGCCGCTTTCGGCGGCACTGGGTGCGCTGGTCCGCCCTCGCCGCCTCGTTCCTCGTCCTGGTCGCCTCGGGCGCCGGCTGGTGGCTCTACCACAAGCTCGACGCCAACATCAAAACGGACACCGGCGCCGCGGCCGAGCTCAAGGCGTACGAGAAGGAGCGCCCCGCCCAGGTCGTCCTGGACGCGGAGAACATCCTGCTCATCGGCTCCGACAGCAGGGCCGGTGACAACCGCAAGTACGGCCGCGACGACGGCGGCAGCCAGCGCTCGGACACCACGATCCTGCTGCACCTCGCGGCGGACCGTAAGAGCGCGACAGCCATGTCCGTGCCGCGCGACCTGATGGTGGAGATCCCCCGCTGCCGCACCAAGGACGGCAAGACCACCAGGAAGCAGTACGCCCAGTTCAACTGGGCCTTCGAGTTCGGCGGCACCGCCTGCACGATCCGCACCATAGAGCGGATGACCGGCGTCCGCGTCGACCATTACATGGTCATCGACTTCAACGGTTTCAAGGACATGGTCAACGCCGTCGACGGCGTCGAGGTCTGCCTGAAGAAGCCGGTCGATGACCACGCCGCGCATCTCAAGCTCCCCGCCGGACGGCAGAAGCTCAACGGCGAGCAGGCGCTCGGCTACGTACGCGCCCGTAAGTCGATCGGCAACGGCAGCGACACCGAGCGGATGGAACGCCAGCAGAAGTTCCTGGGAGCTCTGGTGAACAAGATGCAGAGCAACGGCGTCCTGCTCAACCCCGCCCGGCTCTACCCGGTGCTGGACGCGGCGACCAAGTCGCTGACCACGGACCCGGGACTCAACTCCCTCAAGGATCTGTACGACCTGGTGCGCGGGATGCGCAACGTACCGACCGACAAGGTGCAGTTCCTGACCGTGCCCCGACAGCCGTACCATCTCGACCCGAACCGGGACGAACTCATCCAGCCGGACGCGGACAAACTGTTCGAGCAGTTGCGTGAGGACGTACCCGTACACGTGGCACCGGCCGACGAAATCAAGCCGAAGAACGCACAGGGTTCTCACAGCTCCGGAGCGCAGTCCTCCGATTCGAAGCCGGGCGATACGGACGCGGACCCCGCTCCCACTCCCACCTATTCGGGATCGAGCGCGGCGGACGATCCGTGCAAGCAGTAAAGCAATTCCCAAGTCGTGACAGAAATCCGAACGGAATACGAAGAATGCCCGGTTGTAAAGAGGGTGCAATATGTCACGCGCGTCGCTCCGTGCCGAAACGGCCGGATAGTGTGACGCGATCCAGTTCATGTGCCCTCCGGGCCGGGTGCTGCTGGAGTGAAGGACAGCGCGCCTCGATGAGGGCGCCTCGCATCGCACCGACGGAGGGTTCAGGCGACCGTGGATGGGCGTAGCCGAGGGCGGGCGGACGAAGTCGACCCCGCCGACCAGTGGGTACTCAACCCGCATACCGGTGACTACGAGCTGCGACTGAACCACTCCGGATCGCAGCCGCCGCCCTCGGCCCGCGCAGGAAACCGCCGTAACCCCACCCGCGGTACGCGTCACGAGGTGCCCGCCCAGCGCGCCCGGCGTCCGGCTCCGAATGGCCGGGAGGGCGGCCGGAACCAGGCCCCCTCCCCCGCGGCCCGCCGGAAGCGCAAGGCGGCCGCCAAGACCCGCCGCAAGAAGGCTTTGCTGTGGTCGGGCGGGGTGCTGGCGTTCGTGATCGTCGCCGGTTCGGCGGGGGCGTACGCGCTGTACGAGAAGTTCAACAGCAACCTCGACACCGTCGACGTCGGCAACGCGGCCAGCAAGAACGTGGCCGCCGACGCCCCGCTCAACATCCTGATCATCGGTACGGACAAG
>DATCWZ010000543.1:0-2894 GCA_036566065.1 Streptomyces sp.
GCCTGCCGCGCGGCAAGCGGATCTGGGTTCACCTCTTCGTCGCCGCGTTCTTCCTCAACGCGCTGCCGTTCTCGCTCTTCCCGTACGCCGAGCTGAGCATCCCGTCGTCGCTCGCCGGTATCTGCAACGCCACCTCGCCGCTGTGGGGCATGGCGCTCTCGCTGGTGGCGCTGTCCGAGGACCGGCCGACGCGGCGCCGCGTCGCCGGACTCGGCCTGGGCTTCATCGGCGTACTGACCGTGCTCGGCGCCTGGCAGGGCTTCTCGGGTCTCGACTTCAGCGGTACGGCGATGGCGCTGCTCGCCTCACTCAGCTATCCGGTCGGCTGGATATACGTCCGTCGTACGCTGACGGGCACGGGCTCGTCGACGCTCACGCTGACCGGCAGCCAACTTCTCATAGGCACCCTGCAACTGGCCGTGGTCACACCGCTGTTCACCTCTGTTCCCAGTGCGTTCCCGGTCGGCCCGACGCTGGCCGTGATCGCCCTGGGCGCGCTCGGGACGGGCCTGGCCGTGCTCCTGCAATACGGGCTCGTCGTGGAGGTCGGGCCGACGATCGCCCAGATGGTCACCTACTTCATCCCGGTGATCGCCACCGCCGCCGGAGTGGCCCTGCTCGGCGAACACCTGAGCTGGAACACCTGGGTCGGTACAGTGGTCATCCTCGCGGGTGCCGCCCTCACCCAGACCCGGGCCCGGACCTCCTCCATCAGGGCTTCCCGCCGGATCGCGGGCGGGCAGCCTCAGCCGTAGCTGACCGGGCGCGCCGGTCCCGCGGCTGCGGCCACCGCGTCCGCGAGCGGTGCGATGTCGGCGGCGGCCAGTGAGGACACCGTCAGCCGAACGCCCTGGGGCGCGGTCATCCGGAACCGCGCGCCCGGCGCCACGGCCCAGCCGGAGCGGAGCAGCCGGGTCACGGCTCCGGTCTCATCGGCCACAGGCACCCATACATTCATTCCGCTTCTCCCGTGCGCCGACACGCCGCGCCGCGCCAGCGCCCGCACGAGTGCGTCCCTGCGCTCCCCGTAGGCCCGGGCGACAGCAGGCGTATCGACGGCGCCCGAGGTCCACAGGTGCACGACGGTCCGCTGCAGCAGGCGGCTGACCCAGCCGGGCCCCAGCCGCTGACGCCCCGACACCCGGTCGATGGTCACCGTGTCCCCCGTCAGCACGGCGACCCGCAGATCCGGCCCGTACCCCTTGGCGACGGACCGTACAAAAGCCCAGTGGCGGGTGACGCCACAGAGAGTATGGAGAGGCAGGTCGACGATGGCATGCCCGTGGTCGTCCTCGATGAGCACGGTGTCCGGGTGCTCCGCGAGTACGGACCTGAGCTCGCTCGCCCGCCCGGCGCCGACCGCCGCGCCGGTCGGGTTCTGCGCCCTGGCTGTGACGATCAGGGCCCTGGCCCCGACCCGCAGCGCCCGCTGCACATCCGCGGTCAGCGGGCCCTCGTCGTCCACGCCCACCGGAACGGCGCGCAGGCCGAGCGCGGGCACCAGATCCAGCAGGCTGCCCCAGCCCGGGTCCTCCACGGCGACCGCGTCAGCGGCCCTGAGGTGGGCCGCCAGTACACGTTCGACAGCGTCGAGGGAGCCCGAGGCGACCGCGACAGGACCGTCCGGCACGGCGTCCGCGTCCATCGCCGCCCGCGCGAGCGCCGCGAGTTCCGGGACGACGGCCGCTTCTCCGTACAGCCCGGGACACTCGGCATTCGCTTGCGCCGCCGCGGCCAACGCCCCGGCGAGATCCGGCAGCAGGGCGGGATCCGGATTGCCGGTGCCCAGGTCACGCACGCCGGGCGGCGCCTCGACCGCGAGCGAGCCGCGCGCCGTACTGGCGGGCCGGGAGCGCACCCTGCTCCCCCGGCGCCCCGCCGTCTCGATCACTCCCCGCTCGCGCAGGATGCGGTAGGCGGCGGCCACGGTGTTGGGATTGACCTCAAGCGACGCCGCCAACTCCCGTATGGGCGGCAGCACATGGCCGGGTGCGAGCTCGCCCGCACCCACCGCGCGCTCCACACTCCCGGCGATCTCCGCCGCGCGCCGCCCGCTGATCCGGTATTCTCCTAGCACAAAAACCACTATGTACTAGTGCAATGGAGAACGCAATGTCGGACAGTACGAGTTCGGGCCTCGCCGCCTGCTATGAGCCGACCGAGCGCACCGTCCCCACCAGGGCCGCCCAGCGCGCGTCGTACGACCGGACGCTGGTCCACTCGATACTCGACGAGGCATTCCTCTGCCACCTGGGGTTCATCCGCGACGGCGCGCCGGTCGTGCTGCCGACCCTGTTCGCCCGTGTCGGCGAGCGGTTGTACGTGCACGGCTCGACCGGTTCACGGCCGCTGCGGGCGGTCGGCGCGGCGGACCCGGGGCTGCCGGTCTGCCTCACGGTCACGCACGTCGACGGGCTGGCGCTCGCCCGGTCGGCGTTCCATCACTCGCTGAACTACCGCTCCGTGATGGTCCATGGTCTCGCCCGCACGGTGACCGATCCCCAGGAGCGGCGCACCGCGCTGGACGCCATCGTCGACCAGGTCGTGGCCGGCAGGTCGCGGGACTCGCGGCCTGCCAACGACAAGGAGCTGGCTGCGACGGCGGTGATCCGCCTGGATCTGGAGGAAGTGTCCGCCAAGGTCCGTACAGGCGGGTCGGACGACGACCCGGCCGACGTGGCACTGCCGTACTGGGCCGGTGTCATTCCGCTGGTCACCAGTTACGGGACGCCGGTCCCGTCCGACGACCTGGACCCCGCCATCACGATGCCGGACTATCTGACCGCCCTGTGACAACACGCTGTCCGGCCCGGGGTTCACGTACGCCGTCGGCTCCGGGCCGTACAAGCACGGCTGTCCCGCGACGGACGGCGGCCGCGCCGCGCGCCTCGGCG
>DATCWZ010000499.1:0-12449 GCA_036566065.1 Streptomyces sp.
CTCACCGGGCCGGCCACCACCGGCAAAACCACCGCAATGCTGCAGGTCGGCCGCACCTGCCACCTCGCGCACACACGGCGCGCCGTCCCGGGGGACGACAGTGTGCCCGTCGCCTATGTGCTGGTGCCGCCCGGCGCCACCGCCAAAACCCTGGCCGGGGAGTTCGCCCGCTACCTCGGCATCCCCGTCACCACCCGCATGACCACCGCGCAGATCACGACCTCCGTCTGCCACACCTACACCGCGGCCGGCATCAAGCTCGTGCTGATCGACGAGATCCACCGGCTCAACCCGCGCACCTCCAGCGGCGCCGAGGCAGCCGACTGGCTCAAAGACCTCACCGAACGCATCGCCGCCACGTTCGTGTACGCGGGCATCGACGTCACCGCCAGCGGCGTGTTCACCGGGCTGCGCGGCGCACAGCTGGCCGGGAGGGCCTCCCTGATCGACTGTGCGGCCCTGCCCGCGCGAGCCGGCGAGCGGGAGCTGTTCCGCGAGCTGATCGCCGCTCTGGAGCAGGCCCTCGACCTGCGCTCCCACCGGCCGGGCAGCCTGGTGAGGCTGGCGCCGTACCTGCACTAGCGGACCGCGGGGAGAATCGGCAGCCTGTCGCGCCTGATCCGCCAGGCCGCCATCGAAGCGATCCTGGACAGCAGCGAGCGCATCACCAAAACGCTGCTGGACGGCATCGCGCTGGACCACCTGGCCGAGGAGCACTACCGGCCCCGCGCACCGGCCCGCCGGCGTTCCCGTCCCGGCGGCCGGTGACCTCCCAGACCGCGCCCGGCTCTTCGTCTCCACTACGGGCCCACACCGTATGGCCGTCCGCGCCCGGAGCCTTGCGCATACGGCCGCTGCCCGGCGAGAGCACCGCCTCCTACCTCACCCGCCTCGCCGCCGCATACCGCCTCACCCCCGCCCAACTCCTCGACGGCCACGGCATCACCGCCACCGGCACACAGCAGACTCCGCCCGCCGCCGAGATCCACCTCAGCGCCGAAGCCACCCACCGCCTGTCCGTCTTCGCCCGTATCCCGCCCGCACACCTCGCCCGCGCCCTGCCCGGCCTGCGCACGCCCGCACCGTCCCTTCATGACAGCACGCACACCACCGCCACCGCCCGCTGGCAGCCGGTCGAGCCCGCCCTGCAGCCGTTGCTGGCGTGCACCGCGTGCACCATCCTCCGCAGCCCGCACGCAGCAACCCCCGCATGGATCAACCCGGTGCCCCACCTGCCCCGGATCATGATCTGCACCCTCCACCAGCAGGCCTCAAGCGACCCCAGGCAACCCGCGCCCCTCGACATCCGCCCTGTCCCCGAGCTCACTCGAACCCACCTCGCCACCCGCCGCCGCCCCACTGCAGCCTCCCTCAGCTGGGCATCGACGATCACGACGCGCTGGTACGACCACCATCAACACCTGCACCAGCGCTGGCAGACACGCCTGAACCGGCTCACCACCGCCAACCCCCACATCCCCCCAAACCCCGCCTCCCCCACCCTGACCTGCCGGGAACTGATCACCTACCCGGAGACCATCACCCTCGCCACAGCCCTTGACCGCCTCCCCCCGAACAGGCTCACACGCACCAAACAGACCCTTTTCCTCCACCAACTCGCCGACCGCCTACAACTGCCCCACCTCGCACCCGCCGACCACGACCTGCTCTGGCAACGCTTCACCACCCACTGAACCATCACGCCCCCTCACCGCCCGGACCCAACACGCCGGTCGGCAACTCCCCTACTTGTAGACGCACCTATTACCCTGCGCAAAAATCCCCACCACACCCAGCTCACTGCGCAACACAAAACAGCCAGCTCAGCCCACATGCCACCCGTCGCCAGCCCTCATCCCCGCGTCAGCCTCCCCAACGGAACGAACACACTGCCCAGTACAGCTGAACAACAGCAGGTCACAACCAAGATCAATAACCAAGCGCAGCAGCTACGTCACAGTCGCCCGTACGCGCCGCGCCGCCGGACGCGTCTGCTGGCCTCGCTGCCCGTTCCCAGTGCGGGCTTCGTCCTTGAGCTCTGTCAAGACCTCGATGGCCCTCGCAGCTTGCATCGGCGAAAGGTAGCGGCAGCGTGCGCGTCGGGCACAGCGGTTGGCGCAGAGAACGTGCCCCCGGCGCCGCTGTCGATCGGGCCTGGCGGGAGGCCGGCGCATCGTGGGATACCGACGCGTCGCTTCCTGCGCGCCTCCCGCACGGCCGTCGTGGTGCGCGCTGTCTCGGGTAGCCCGCCGCAGGAAGACGGTCCGGAGCCTTCAGATGCTGCAGCAGGGCCCCCAGCGCCGTGCCCGGTTGTGTGCTGACGCGCGTGCCGTCGGGTTCCGGACGATGGAGCTCAGACCCTTCATCGGGGCCTGGAGCGCCGTGCACGGCTGTGGTGTTCCGGCTTGCCGGCGGGCCTTGTCGGCTTCGGTCGGGCGGAGGCGGGCCATGGGGTGCGGGCGTGTTCGCGGGTGGGTGGGGGGCGGACGCCCGTGCGGACGTTCTGTGTGTCCAGACTGCAGGGGCGGGTTCTCTGTCACGGGGTGATGGCAAATGACCTATATGTTCATCAATTCCCAATTCGAGACGTACGGTGTCCGTCCGCGCCAGCATTCGTAAATGACTGATTTGTGCGATTAATCCTGGCGTTGTGAGGGTTGACGAGTGTGTTACAGGTCGCTTACGTTCGCTCCGAGCACAGCTGTTCGACAAGTGGTCGCCTGAACTCGTTGTCGGGGAGCGCCGGGCGAATACAACGGTCCACATCCCTCAGCACCCCGTTCGAAGGAGAACCCCCGTGCCTCGTCTTGTCTCGTCTGCGTCGGCGGCCGTCGCCGTCGCACTTGCGCTCACCCTCACTGCGTGCGGCGGCTCGTCCACGGATAACGGGCCGTCCGCGGCGTCCTCGGGCAAAGCCGACGGCAAGCTGACGTCCGTCAAGGTCGGCGTCATCCCGATCGTCGACGTCGCCCCGATCTACATGGGCGTCGAGCAGGGCTTCTTCAAGGACGAGGGACTCGACGTCACCCTCGAGCTCGCGCAGGGCGGCGCCGCGATCGTCCCGGCCGTCATGAGCGGGCAGTATCAGTTCGGCTTCAGCAACACGACGTCGCTCCTGCTCGCCTCGAACAAGGGACTGCCGCTCAAGATCCTGACCGCGGGGGCCGTGTCGACCGGCAAGGCGGGCGCCGACTTCGGTGCAGTCGTCGCCATGCCCGACTCGGGTGTCAAGTCCGCCGCCGACCTCGCCGGCAAGACGGTTGCGGTCAACACGCTCAAGAACATCGGCGACACCACCGTGCGCGCGGTCATCGACAAGGCAGGCGCGGACGCGGACTCGGCCAAGTTCGTCGAGATGGGCTTCCCGGACATGCCGGCGGCGGTCAACGACGGGCAGGTCGACGCCGCCTGGATCGTCGAGCCGCACCTGACCCGGGCGATCCAGGCCGGTGCCAAGGTCGTCAGCTGGAACTTCGCCGACACCGACCCCGACCTGCTCGTCGCGACCTACTTCACCTCCGCGCAGCGCATAGCCGAGGACCCGGAGGTGGTCGAGGGATTCACCGCGGCGATGAAGAAGTCGCTCGAGTTCGCGCAGAACAACCCGGACAAGGTCCGCGCCGTCCTCGACAGCTACACGGAGATCGACCCCTCCGTGAAGAAGGCCATGGTCCTGCCGCGGTTCGTGCCCGACGCCGGCCCCAAGGCGATCCAGCGCCTCGCCGACCTCGGCCTCAAGTACGGCATGTTCGACAAGGCCGTCGACACGAAGAAGCTGCAGCCGTGAGCGGTCGCCCGCACTCTCACGTCCCCGGCTGGGCCCTTGGCCTGGCCGGGGTGGCCACCCTCCTCGCCGCCCTCGAGATCACCCCCCGGGCCGGCTTGGTCGACCGGCGGTTCCTGCCGACGTCGTCGGAGATCATCGCCTCGCTCACGGACCGCTTCGGCAGCGGCGAATTCTGGGTCGCGCTGCGGCAGACGGTGACGACTTGGGGGATCGGGCTGGCGATCGCGCTGGTCGCGGGGGTGGTACTGGGCGTAGTGATCGGAATGGTTCCGTTCCTGCGTGCCGTCACCGCCTCGACGATCGAGTTCCTCCGCCCTGTCCCGTCGGTCGCGCTCATCCCGGTCGCGGTGCTGCTCTACGGCACCGGGATGGCCTCGACGCTCCTGCTCGTGGTGTACGCGTCGTTCTGGCAGGTCCTGATCCAGGTGCTCTCGGGTGTCCAGGACGTCGACCCGGTCGCGTCGGACACGGCCCGCTCCTACCGGTTCTCCCTGTGGACCCGGGTGCGCACCGTGATCTGGCCGACGACGCTGCCCTACGCGATGACCGGGCTGCGCCTCGCTGCGTCGGTCGCCCTGATCCTGACCGTGACCGGGGAACTCCTGATCGGGACGCCCGGCCTGGGCGCGCTGATCGCGCGGGCCCAGTCCTCGGGTGCGGTGGCCTCGATGTACGCCCTCGTCGTCGTGACGGGCCTACTGGGGGTCGCCCTGAATCTGCTCGCCCGCGTCGTGGAGTCGAAGACCCTGTTCTGGCACCCGTCGATCCGAGGGGAGGCGGCGTGATCCGCGTCATCCGCCAGGTGCTGTTCGTCGTGGCGCTGCCGGCTGCCCTGCTGGCCGGCTGGTGGTTCCTGACCGCCGACAGCACGTCATTCTTCAGTCCGCCGCTGGCCACGATCCTCGGCACGTTCGACGACACCTGGTTCTCGCAGCCGTTCGGCAAGTCCCGCTTCATGCACGACGTGCTGCCGTCGGTCGGACGGCTGCTGGCCGGTTATCTGGTGGCGCTCGTCGCCGGGATCGCCCTCGGTGTGGCGATCGGCTTGTCACGGGCGCTGCGCGCCTTCTGCGAGCCGGTGCTCGAGTTCTTCCGGGCGATCCCGCCGCCGGTGATGGTGCCGATCCTCATGCTCTTCCTCGGTATCGGCACGTCCATGCGCATCGTCGTCATCGCGACCGGATGCCTGTGGCCGATCCTGCTCAACACCATCGAAGGCGTGCGGGGCATCGATCCCGTCCTGCGCGACACCGCACGAGCCTACCGGCTCTCCCGCGTCTCGACGGTGCGTCATCTGGTGATCCGGGCCGCGAGCCCGCAGATTGTCACGGGCGCCCGCCAGGCGCTGTCGGTCGGCATCATCCTGATGGTGATCTCGGAGATGTTCACCGCCCGCGACGGTCTCGGCTTCACCGTCGTCTCCTTCCAACGCAGCTTCGCCATCCCCGAGATGTGGTCCGGCGTGATCCTTCTCGGTTTGACAGGCCTGCTGCTGTCCCTCGTCTTCAAGGCCGTCACCGGGGCGGTCCTGGCCTGGTACCTGGGGTACCGGGCCGCCCAGCGCGGAGGTGCCTGACATGACCAGCCCAGCCAGCACGGCCCACGCGGCCGAGCACGGCGCACGCCTCGACGTGCGGGGCCTGCGCAAGGTCTACACCGGTCGCGGCGAGCCCGTCGAAGCCATCAAGGAACTCACCTTCGAGGTCAAGGCCGGTGAGATGGTCTGTGTCGTCGGCCCGTCGGGTGCCGGCAAGACCACGCTCCTGCGTTGCATGGCCGGGCTCCTGCCCGCCACCGACGGCCAGGTCGTCCTGGGCGATACGCCGATCTCCGGGCCGCCCCGCGGTATGGCCGTGGTGCTCCAGGAGTACGGCCGGTCGCTGTTCCCCTGGATGAGCGTGGCCCGCAACGTCGAACTGCCGCTGAAGGAGAAGGGGCTGCCGCGCGACGAACGCAGACAGAAGGTCAAGGAGGCACTGGCCGCCGTCGGACTCGCGGACGTTCCCGACTCGTACCCGTGGCAGCTCTCGGGCGGCATGCAGCAGCGTGTCGCGATCGCGCGCGCGGCAGCGTACGAGCCGCAGGTGCTGCTCATGGACGAGCCCTTCGCCGCCGTCGACGCGCAGACCCGGTTCGACCTCGAGGACCTCGTGCGGTCGCTGTGGCAGCGGCTCGGTGTCACGGTCGTCTTCGTCACTCACGACATCGACGAGGCCATCTATCTCGGCGAGCGTGTCCTGGTGCTGTCCGCACGCCCCACCGTCGTGCTCGAGGACGTGCATGTCGGCCTGGGCGCCGAGCGTGACCAGCTCACGACGCGTTCGGACCAGGAGTTCGCGCGGCTGCGCACCCATGTCTACGAACTCGTCCAGGCCGCCAAGCGCGGCGCCCGTTCCGTCGAGGACGCCCACCTCACGCACCCCGTGAAAATCGGTGGTGACGCGCGATGACGGAACCGACCGAGGACGCCGGCGCCCCCCAGGGCTCCGAGTTCGTCCAGTCCCTGGAGCGCGGCCTCGCCGTGATACGCGCGTTCGGCGCCGACCGGCCCACACTGACGCTGAGTGAGGTCGCCCGCGAGACGGGGCTGTCCCGCGCCTCCGCCCGGCGGTTCCTGCACACGCTCGTCGGCCTCGGCTACATGGCCGCCGACGACCGCGAGTTCCGGCTCCTGCCCTCGGTTCTCGATCTCGGGTACGCCTACCTGTCGAGCCTGACACTGCCCGAGGTCGCGACGCCCTACTTGCGGGAGCTGTCGCACGCGGTGGACGAGTCGACCTCGGTGGCCGTGCTGGACGGGGCCGACATGGTGTACATCGCCCGCGTGGCCACCCGCCGGATCATGAGCGCCGCCATTCACGTCGGGACGCGCTTCCCCGCGTACGCGACATCGATGGGCCGGGTACTTCTGGCTCACGCCGAGCCGGCCGCCCTGGACGACTATCTCGCGCGGACGCCGCTGCAGCAGCTCACCTCCCACACGATCACCGATCCCTCCGCGCTGCGCGCCGAACTCGTGCGCGTGCGCGACCAGGGCTGGGCGCTCGTGGACCAGGAGCTGGAAGAGGGCCTGCGCTCGGTCGCGGCGCCGCTGCGCGACGGGGAGGGCAAGGTGGTCGCCGCCGTGAACGTGTCCGCGCCGGTACGCCGCGGTGAGGTCGAGGAGATCGTCGAGCACATCCTTCCCTCGCTGCTCAAGGCGGCCACGGCCATCGAGGCCGACCTGGCCCGGCTGCGATAGGGAGAGAACTGTGCGACATGCATTCGTGTACGACGCCGTCCGCACACCGTTCGGCCGGTACGGCGGCGCGCTCGCCGGCGTCCGGCCCGACGACCTCGCGGCGCTCGTGGTCGGGGAGCAGGTACGGCGTGCTCCCGGACTGGACCCGGCATCGGTCGCCGACGTCGTGCTGGGCAACGCCAACGGCGCCGGGGAGGAGAACCGCGACGTGGCCCGGATGGCCGTGCTGCTCTCCGGGCTCCCGCTGTCGGTCCCCGGGACGACGGTCAACCGGCTGTGCGGATCATCGCTCGAGGCAGCCGTGCAGGCCGCGCGAGCGGTCGAGTCCGGTGACGCCGACGTCGTCGTGGCAGGCGGTGTCGAGTCGATGTCCCGCGCGCCGTGGGTGCTGCCCAAGCCGGAGCGGCCCCACCCGCCGGGTGACGCCACGCTGGTCTCCACGACACTGGGCTGGCGCCTGGTCAACCCGCGTATGGACGCCGACTGGACGCTCTCGCTCGGCGAGGCCACCGAGCGGCTGCGGGAGAAGTACGGCATCACCCGTGAGCGGCAGGACGACTGGGCGCTGCGCAGCCACCGGCTCGCACACCGGGCGTGGGAGGACGGGCGGTACGACGACCTCGTCGTCCCCGTGCCCGGGACGACGCTTACCCGTGACGAGTCCATCCGTCCCGGCACCTCCGCCGAGCGCCTCGCGGGGCTTGCCCCCTCGTTCCGCGCGAACGGCACCGTCACCGCCGGCAACGCCTCACCGCTCAATGACGGCGCCTCGGCGGCCCTCGTCGGATCGGAGGCGGCGGCGGCGCTCACCGGCCTGGAACCGCTCGCGCGGATCGCCGGCCGCGCCGTCGTCGCCGGGGAGCCGATGTACTTCGGGTACGCCCCGGTCGAGGCCGCAAAGATCGCGCTGGCCCGGTCGGGGATCACTTGGGCGGACGTGGCCGCTGTTGAGCTCAACGAGGCGTTCGCCGCCCAGACGCTCGCGTGCACCGACGCGTGGGGTGTCGACACCGGCATCGTCAACGAGTGGGGCGGCGCGCTCGCGCTCGGCCATCCGCTCGGCGCGTCCGGCACCCGCGTGCTCGGCACGCTCGCCCGACGGCTCGTCGCCGCGGGCGAACGCTGGGGCGTGGCGGCGATCTGTATCGGTGTCGGGCAGGGCATGGCCGTCGTGCTGGAGAACGTCAGGAACGGAAGGATTTCGTGACACACATCGAGGTAGCGGCGACAGCCGCGGAGGCCCTGGGAGAGGTCGCCGACGGCTCGACAGTGATGATCAGCGGCTTCGGCCGGGCGGGTCAGCCCGTCGAACTGGTGGAGGCGCTGCTGGAGCAGGGAGCCACCGACCTGGTGATCGTCAGCAACAACGCGGGCAACGGCGAGGATCCGCTGGCGAGGCTGATCCAGGCGGGGCGGGTGCGCAAGATGGTGTGCTCGTTCCCGCGGCAGGCCGACTCGTGGCACTTCGACGCCGCCTACCGCGCCGGGAGCATCGAGTTGGAGCTCGTGCCGCAGGGCAACCTCGCGGAGCGGATCCGCGCGGCGGGCGCGGGGATCGGCGCCTTCTACACGCCCACGGGTTTCGGTACGCCGCTCGCGGCAGGCAAGGAGACCCGGCGCATCGCCGGCGTCGACCATATCCTCGAACTGCCGCTGCACGCCGATGTCGCGCTTGTGCGCGCCCACCGCGCGGACGGAGCCGGGAACCTCGTGTACCGCAAGACGGCGCGGAACTTCGGCCCGGTCATGGCGACCGCCGCGCGGCGCACCGTCGTCCAGGTCGACGACGTGGTCCCGGTCGGCGGCATCGATCCCGAAGTAGTGGTGACGCCCGGTATCTATGTCAGCGCCGTCGTCGCCGTCGGCGCCCGTGTGCGCGAGGAGGCACCCGTATGACCTCGACGACTGCCGGAGCACTGACGAAGCAACAGCTCGCGGCCCGTGTGGCCGCGGACATCCCGCGTGGGTCCTACGTCAATCTCGGGATAGGCCTGCCGACGCTGGTGGCCGATCTGCTGCCCCCCGACGCAGGGATCACCATCCACACGGAGAACGGCATGCTCGGGATGGGGCCGACCGCCCGGCCGGAGGAGGTCGACCCCGATCTGGTCAACGCGGGCAAGATCCCGGTGACCGAGCTCCCGGGGGCGTCGTACTTCCACCACGCGGACTCGTTCGCCATGATGCGCGGCGGCCGCATCGACGTGTGTGTGCTGGGCGCCTTCGAGGTCTCGACCACCGGTGACCTGGCCAATTGGTCGAGGGGCGAGCCGGACGCCGTGCCCGCCGTCGGCGGGGCGATGGATCTGGCCGTGGGCGCCCGCCGCACCGTCGTCATGATGACCCTCCTGACCAAGGAGGGCCGTCCGAAGATCGTCGAGACCTGCTCCCTGCCGCTCACCGGCGTGCGGTGCGTCTCGCGCGTCTATACCGACCTGGCGGTGATCGACGTCGGCGGCGAGGGGGGAGCCCGGATCGTCGAGACCTTCGGGATCACATCTGCCGAACTGGAGAACATGCTCGGCCTCACCCTGGGGAGAACTGAGTGAAAGCAGAGCGCACGCGTGTCGTCATCGTCGGTGGCGGCCCGGCAGGCATGCTCTTGTCCCGGCTGTTGCATCGCGACGGCATCGAGCACGTCGTGCTCGAGTCCCGTTCGCGCAAGGAGATCGAGAACACCCACCGTGCAGGCATCCTCGAGGCCGGGGCGGTCGATGCGCTTGTCGACGCCGGGATCGACCGTGTACTGCGCGACGGCGACGAGCACGAGGGCATCGTGCTGCGGTTCGACGGCGAGGACCACCGCATCGACCTCGTCGGGCTGACGGGGCGCAGCGTGTGGCTCTACCCCCAGACCGACGTGTTCATCGACCTCGCGGACCGGGCCGCGAGTGACGGCGTCGACGTGCGCTGGCAGGCCACTGTCACCAGTGTGCTCGACCGCGACGGGCGCAACCCGGGTGTGCGGTGGACCGATGCGGACGGGGTCGAGCGCGAACTGCGGGCCGACCTGCTGATCGGCGCCGACGGTTCACGGTCCGTCCTGCGGCACACGCTGCCCGAGCACGAGCGGCGCACTTACGCCCACGCGTACCCGTACGCGTGGTTCGGCATCATCGTCGAGGCCCCGCGCAGCGCCCCGGAGCTTGTTTATGCCGCCTCCGACCGGGGGTTCGCACTCATCAGCCAGCGCACCCCCACCCGGCAGCGCCTGTACTTCCAGTGCGATCCCGACGAAGACCCGGACGCCTGGGACGACACGCGGATCTGGGAGGAGCTGCAGGCCCGTGTCGCCGGACCCGACGGCTTCACGCTCGCCGAGGGGCCCATCGTCGAGAGGACGGTCCTGCGGTTTAGGTCCTCCGTCGTCGAGCCCGTGCGGCACGGCCGCAGCCTGCTCGTCGGGGATGCCGCGCACACCGTCCCGCCCACCGGCGCGAAGGGCCTCAACCTGGCGATATCCGATGTCGTCGTGCTCCACGGCGTGCTGACCGACTGGTTGCGGACGGGCGACGACGCCACGCTCGCCGAGTACGGGCGGCGCGTGTCGGAGCGGGTCTGGCGGGCGCAGCACTTCTCGTCCTGGATGAGCCGCATGCTGCACTCGACAGCGGACGAGTCACCGTTCGAGGCTCGCCGCCGGGTCGCCGAGCTGCGCACGCTGTGCGCGTCGGAGGCCGGGCGGCGCCATCTCGCCGAGGGCTACACGGGCTGGGGCCCGATCACCTCACTCAAGGGGGACAGATGAGCGCTGGACGGCTACACGGACTGAGGCCCGATCACTCGCCGAAGGAGAACGGATGAGCCACGACGAGGTCGCCCCGATCAGCACAGAGCTTGACACCGCCGCAGACAGCCAAGAGCGGGTCACCAAGGAGATTGGAGGCGGGCACGAGGCTTACGCGAACGGCCGCTCGCGCGGCGAGCCGGAGGAGCTCGGTCCCCGCAAGGACTGGACGCCCTACCGCAGTTCCCAGTTGCGCCACCCCACGAAGGATCTGCGCCACGCCGACCCGGAGACGATCGAGCGGTTCTCGCCCGTGTTCGGGGAACGGGACATCAGCCCGCTCGAGTCGGACCTGACGATCCAGCACAGCGGAGAACCCATCGGCGAGCGCATCGTGGTACGCGGCCGTGTCCTGGACGGTGACGGGCGCCCGGTGCGCAGCCAACTGGTGGAGGTGTGGCAGGCCAACGCCGCAGGCCGGTACGTGCACAAGCGCGATCAGCACCCCGCGCCGATCGACCCGAACTTCACCGGCGTCGGCCGCATGCTCACCGACGACGACGGCTGGTACGAGTTCCAGTCGATCAAGCCGGGCCCGTACCCGTGGAAGAACCACTTCAACGCCTGGCGCCCCGCGCACATCCACTTCTCGCTGTTCGGCACCAACTTCACGCAGCGGATCGTCACGCAGATGTACTTCCCGGGCGATCCACTGTTCCCGCTCGACCCGATCTACCAGTCGATCCAGGACCCGCAGGCACGCGAACGCCTCGTCGCGACCTACGACCACGACATCTCGCGGCACGAGTGGGCGACCGGCTACCGGTGGGACATCGTCCTGACCGGTTCGAAGCGCACCCTGACCGAGCCCGAGGAAGGGAACAACTGATGGCGCTCGCACCGACACCCGGCCAGACCGCCGGGCCGTTCTTCGGATTTGCCCTGCCGTTCGCCCGCGGGCACGAGCTCGTCGACCCGGGCACGCCCGGCGCGCTGCGCGTGCACGGCACGGTGACGGACGGCGCGGGCCTCGCTGTGCCCGATGCGATGATCGAGCTGTGGCAGGCCGACCCCGACGGCAACGTCGTGCAAAGCCACGGGTCGTTCCTGCGCGACGGCACGTTCACGGGGTGGGGCCGCACCGAGACCGACCGCGCCGGCGGCTATTGGTTCCGTACCGTCGAACCCGGCCCCACCGAGCCGGGACGGGCCGCGTACTTCGCGGTCACGGTGTTCGCCCGCGGCCTGCAGAACCGGCTCTTCACCCGTGCCTACGTGCCGGGCAACGACACGGCTCTCGGCGCTGACCCGCTGTTGACGTCCCTTCCGGCCGACGCGGCGAGCACCCTCGTCATGGCCCGTGAGGCCGACGGGTCGCTGCGGTTCGACATCAGGCTCCAGGGCGAGGGCGAGACGGTCTTCCTCACCTACGACGCGGGGGAGCACGCGGGCCGGGACGGTGTCGGTGCCTGACTTCGGTCTGCTGTTCCCCGGGGCGGCCGACGATGTCGTCAGCGACGACCTGGCGGTGCTGCGCGCGATGCTGGCGACCGAGGTCGCCTGGGTCCGCGCACAGGCCGCCGTCGGCCTGGTCGCCGGTGGGGTCGGCGATGCCGTCGAGGAGGCGGCGGCAAGCCTCGGCGGTGAGTCCGCCGAGGCCGTCGCCATGGAACTCGCGGCCGGCGCTGCGGGTG
>DATCWZ010000238.1:0-2669 GCA_036566065.1 Streptomyces sp.
CGTTCGGCGACTCCCGGCCAGTGCCGGGCGACGACGTGGTCCGGCTGGCCGACGCCACCCGGGGCGCGTACCGCACGGTCGTGGTCCGCGGGGACCGGCTGGCCGGCGGGGTGCTGTACGGCGATCTCGGTGCGGTCGGCACCCTCGCCCGCACCTGGCAGGACGGCCTGTCCCTTCCGGCCGGTATGTCCCTGCTCCACCTGCTCACCGATGACGGAGGCTTGTGATGACCCCTGTTCCCTCTCCTGGCGTGCCGACGATCGTGGTCGTCGGGCACGGAATGGTCGGCCAGCGGTTCCTGGAGGCGCTCACCGGCCGGGGCCTGAGCGCCGCCGCCGGTACGGCCCGCATCGTGGTGCTCGGCGAGGAGACCCGGCCGGCCTACGACCGGGTCCGGCTGACCTCGTACTTCTCCGGCACCACCCCGCAGGAGCTGTCCCTCGTCGAGCCGGGCTTCCTGGCGCGGCACGGCATCGAGCTGTACGTCGGCGACCCGGCCGACACCGTCGACCGGGAGGCGCGCACGGTCACGGCGCGGTCCGGGCGGACATTCCGGTACGACACGATGGTGCTGGCCACCGGTTCGTACCCGTTCGTACCGCCGGTGCCGGGCAGGGACACCGAGGGCTGTTTCGTCTACCGCACCATCGAGGACCTGCTCGCGATCGAGGCGTACGCGAAGGGCGCGCGGACCGGCACCGTGGTCGGCGGCGGGCTCCTCGGCCTGGAGGCCGCCGGGGCGCTGCAGGGTCTCGGGCTCGACACGTGCGTGGTGGAGTTCGCGCCCCGGCTGATGCCCGTCCAGGTCGATGACGGGGGCGGGGCCGCGCTGCTGCGGACCGTCGAGGGCATGGGGCTCACCGTCCGTACGGGCGTCGGCGCCCGGGAGATCACGCAGGGCGGGGACGGCCGCGTCGCGGGCATGGAGCTGTCCGACGGCTCGTCACTGGCGACGGACATCGTCGTGTTCTCGGCCGGGGTACGGCCCCGGGACCAACTGGCCCGCGACTGCGGTCTGGAGGTCGGGCCGCGCGGCGGCGTCGTCATCGACGAGCGGTGCCGTACGTCGGACAGCGACGTGTTCGCGATCGGCGAGTGCGCGCTGGCCCCGGACGGCCGCGTGTACGGGCTGGTCGCGCCCGGCTACGAGATGGCGCAGACGGCCGCCGAGGTGATCGCGGGCCGGGAGGCGTCGTTTACCGGTGCCGACATGTCGACCAAGCTGAAGCTGCTCGGGGTGGACGTGGCCTCGTTCGGCGACGCGCACGGCGCGGCCGACGGCTGCCTGGACGTGATGTACTCCGACTCGCGCTCCGGGGTCTACAAGAAGCTGGTGATCGGCCGGGACGGCACCCTGCTCGGCGGGGTGCTGGTCGGGGACGCGGAGCAGTACGGCACGCTGCGCCCCCTGAGGGGGACGGTCCTGCCTGTCCCTCCCGAGCAGTTGGTGCTGCCCGCCGGTGCGGGTGCCCCGGTGGCGCTCGGCCCGTCCGCGCTGCCCGACGACGCGGTGATCTGTTCCTGCCACAACGTCACCAAGGGCGAGATCCTCCGGCACACCACGCTGCCCGAGGTGAAGAAGTGCACCAAGGCGGGCACCGGGTGCGGAAGCTGCCTCAAGGCCATCGGTCAACTGCTGCCGCAGGGTGAGCCGGGGCTGTGCGGCTGCTTCTCGTACACCCGTAGTGAGCTGTACGAGATCGTCCGCACCCTGGGGATCACGACGTACGCCGGTCTGCTCGACTCGCACGGGAAGGACGAGGCGCGCGGCGGGGACGGCTGCGAGGTGTGCAAACCCGCGGTCGCCTCGGTCATCGCCTCGCTGGCGCCGACGGTGGGCGCGAGCGGCTATGTGCTGGACGGTGAACAGGCCGCCCTGCAGGACACCAACGACCACTTTCTCGCCAACCTCCAGCGCAACGGCTCGTACTCGGTCGTGCCGCGCGTCCCCGGCGGTGAGATCACCCCGGAGAAACTGATCGTGATCGGCGAAGTGGCCCGGGACTTCGGCCTCTACACGAAGATCACCGGCGGCCAGCGGATCGACCTGTTCGGCGCCCGGGTGGACCAGCTCCCGCTCATCTGGACCCGTCTCGTGGACGCCGGTTTCGAGTCGGGGCACGCGTACGGGAAGTCGCTGCGCACGGTCAAGTCCTGCGTGGGGCAGACCTGGTGCCGCTACGGCGTACAGGACTCGGTGCGCATGGCGATTCGCCTGGAGCTGCGCTACCGGGGCCTGCGCTCCCCGCACAAGCTGAAGTCGGCGGTCTCGGGCTGCGCCCGGGAGTGCGCGGAGGCCCGCGGCAAGGACTTCGGAGTCATCGCGACAGCCGGAGGCTGGAATCTGTACGTCGGTGGCAACGGCGGCGCCACCCCGCGCCACGCCGACCTGCTCGCCCAGGACCTTTCCGACGAGGGGCTGCTGCGGCTGATCGACCGGTTCCTGATGTTCTACATCCGTACGGCGGACCGGCTGGAGCGCACCTCGGCGTGGCTGGAGCGTATCGACGGCGGGCTGGAACACGTACGCGATGTCGTGGTCGCCGACTCGCTGGGGCTCTGCGACGAGCTGGAGCGGCTGATGGCCGACCATGTCGGCGGCTACCGCGACGAGTGGGCCGAGACCCTGAGTGACCCGGAGCGGCTGCGCCGGTTCGTCTCCTTCGTCA
>DATCWZ010000511.1:0-3174 GCA_036566065.1 Streptomyces sp.
CTCCTCCCGCGACGCGGGAGCCGCACCGCTCTCGCCGGCCGGTGCGGGCACCCGCACCTCGCCGTTCGCCCTGCGCCTCCGGTCCGCGGCGGACGAGCCCTGGAGCCCCATCCCTCCTGTGGTGCGGAACAGTTCGTCGGCCCCCGGCAGACTCACTCGGCGTGACACCGGGCGAGCACCTCCCTGGCGAGCTGGCGATAGGCGGCGGCACCGACCGAGTTGGAGGCGTACGTGGTGATGGGCTCACCGGCCACCGTGGTCTCCGGGAAACGCACCGTGCGTCCGATGACGGTGTGGTAGACGTGCTGGTCGAAGGCCTCGACGACCCGGGCGAGCACCTCGCGGCTGTGCACCGTACGGGAGTCGTACATGGTGGCGAGGATGCCGTCGAGCTCAAGCTCCGAGTTGAGCCGCTCCTGGACCTTCTCAATGGTCTCGGTGAGCAGCGCTACCCCGCGCAGCGCGAAGAACTCGCACTCGAGCGGGACTATCACCTTGTGGGCGGCCGTCAGCGCGTTCACCGTGAGCAGGCCGAGCGAGGGCTGACAGTCGATCACGATGTAGTCGTAGTCCGCCATCAGCGGCTTCAGGGCGCGCTGCAGCGTCGACTCCCGGGCCACCTCGCTGACCAGTTGCACTTCGGCGGCCGAGAGGTCGATATTGCTCGGCAGCAGGTCCATGTTGGGCACGGCGGTCTTCAGCAGGACCTCGTCGGCCGACATGCCCCGCTCCATGAGCAGGTTGTAGACCGTGAGGTCGAGCTCCATCGGGTTGACCCCGAGACCGACCGACAGGGCGCCCTGCGGGTCGAAGTCGACGAGCAGGACGCGCCGTCCGTACTCCGCGAGCGCGGCACCCAGGTTGATGGTCGACGTGGTCTTGCCGACGCCGCCCTTCTGGTTGCACATCGCGATGATCTTCGCGGGCCCGTGGTCGGTCAGCGGGCCGGGGATCGGGAAGTACGGCAGCGGGCGGCCGGTCGGGCCGATCCGCTCGCGGCGCTGGCGTGCGGCGTCGGGCGCGAGCGTGGCCGCGTACTCCGGATCGGGTTCGTACTCGGCATCGGGGTCGTAGAAGTGCCCCGCGGGCACCTCGGCGAAGTCGGCGAATTCGGCGGTCTCTCGGCCACTCTCGTTGCCGGCCATGGCGTTCACGTGTAGGCCGTCCATCATCTGGGGGGCTGTCGTCATGTGCTGGTGGGTGGCGAAGGTGCGGACTGCGACGGAGCCGACAGCTTGGAGCCCGACCGGGCTCAGACCCCGTACAGGCATCCCTGGCTGACCACCCCCGGGAGTAAATGTCGACTCATTCACAAGTCGTCTTACCTCCTTGGACGTGACCAGGAAACTTATCGATAGGTCAGCGTGGCACTATGCCGACGATTGGCGACTCTATGGCGTGTCACCGCTTCGCAGCAACACAATCCGCCGTACCGGGCCCGATGTGTCGGCAATCGAACACCCCCCTGTCAAGGGTGCACGGCACGCAAGGCGCACATTTCACCTGGGAACAAAACGGGTGGAGAGTTACGTTCGAGGCGAGTTGTGCGGAACCCGCCGCAGGGGCCCGTACGCACCGGGCCGGACCCTGCTCCGCAAGGTCCGGCCGGACGTGTGAGGTTGACGGAAGGTGTTGACCCGTCAGCCGAGCAGGGTCGCCAGGTCGACGTGGTCGAGACCGTGCGCCTCGGCGACCGAACCGTAAACGACCTGCCCGTCATGCACGTTGAGGCCCTTGGCCAGCGCGGCGTCGCGGCGCAGGGCGTCGGCCCAGCCGCGGTTCGCGAGCTCCACGATGTACGGCAGCGTCGCGTTGGTCAGCGCGTACGTCGAGGTGTTGGGCACCGCGCCCGGCATGTTGGCGACGCAGTAGAAGACCGAGTCGTGGACCGTGAAGGTCGGCTCGGCGTGCGTGGTCGGGTGCGAGTCCTCGAAGCAGCCGCCCTGGTCGATGGCGATGTCGACAAGTACACTTCCGGGCTTCATCTTCGAGACGAGCTCGTTGGTGACCAGCTTCGGGGCCTTCGCTCCGGGGATCAGCACGGCGCCCACGACGAGGTCCGCCTCGACGACGGCCCGCTCCAGCTCGAAGGCGTTGGAGACGACCGTCTGCACCTTGGTGCCGAAGATCTTGCCGGCCTCGCGCAGCTTGTTGATGTCCTTGTCGAGCAGCGTGACGTGGAAGCCGAGGCCCACGGCGATCTGGGTGGCGTTCCAGCCGGAGACGCCGCCGCCGATGATGACGGCCTTGGACGCCATGGTGCCGGGGACACCGGCGGGCAGCACGCCGCGCCCGCCGACCGAGCGCATCAGGTGGTATGCGCCGACCTGCGGGGCGAGGCGGCCCGCGACCTCGGACATCGGGGCCAGCAGCGGCAGCGCGCGGTTGGCGGTCTCGACGGTCTCGTACGCGATGGCGGTGGTGCCCGACTCGAGCAGCGCGTCCGTGCAGGCACGGGAGGCGGCGAGGTGGAGGTACGTGAAGAGCGTCTGGCCCTTGCGGAGGCGGTGGTACTCCTCCGCGACCGGCTCCTTGACCTTCAGCAGCAGGTCGGCGGCGGCCCAGACCTCGTCCGCCTCGGGCAGGATCTTGGCGCCCGCCGCGATGTACTCCTCGTCCACGATGGACGAACCCGCGCCGGCGTTCTGCTCGACGAACACCTCGTGTCCGTTACGGACGAGTTCGTGCACTCCGGCAGGGGTGATCGCCACCCGGAATTCGTTGTTCTTGACTTCGCGGGGGATACCGACCTTCACGTCGATCACGGTCCTTGCCTGGGGAGGACGCCAGATGAAGCGGATGATAACCGCTCATATCCAGCATAAATATGGACACCGCAGGGATACGCGGCAGAGCCAGTTTAATGAAGGATTTCCCGGTGTCCAGCCTTACAAAGCATCAAGTTTCTCTGGAAGTACTACGGATTTCGTAGGTTGACCTCGGGGCAGGTCCGTCCTTGCCCAGCAGCCTGTCCGCGGCGGACCTGTGCAGTCCGGCCGCAGCGGGGTCTCCGAGCCGGTCCAGGGTGTCGGCCAGCCGGAGCTGGAGTGCGGCCTGCAGCCGGGTGTCGGCCGCCCGCCGGGCGAGGTCGACCGCCTCCCGGCAGGTCTGCAGCGACTCCTGCGGCCTGCCCGCGTACTCCTGGACCCGCGCCGCCTCGCTGAGGGCCCGCGC
>DATCWZ010000590.1:0-2854 GCA_036566065.1 Streptomyces sp.
CGCCGGCCAGCCCGGCGGCCCGCAGCGGTTCGATCTCGCTGGCGAGCGCGACCACGCGGCCCGTCGCGTCCGCCGCCGCGTACAGCGGTTTGACGCCCAGTCGGTCACGCCCGTAGCGCAGCTCACCGTCAGGCAGGACGAGAGCGAAGGCGAACATGCCGTCCACCTGGTCGAGCAGTAGCGGTGCGTCCGGCTGCAGGAGCAGTTCGTAGAGGACCTCGGTGTCACCCTCGGTCGTGAACGTCACATGCCGCTTCCGCAGCATCTCGCGCAGGTGCGGAGCGTTGTAGATCTCGCCGTTGTAGGCCATCACACCCCGCTCCGGGGAGCCGAAGGGCTGGTCGCTCCTCGGATCGAGGTCCATGATGGCCAGGCGGCGAAAGTGCAGCGCCGCGTGCCAGTTGCCACCGTCCAGATCCAGGTGCCCGCTCGCGTTGGGGCCGCGGTGTGCGAGCGCCGCGCACGGGTCCCAGTGCGTCGGCGGCCGGTGCCGCGCGATCCGGTTCAGCATGACCACGAAACCGCACATCAGAGCGCCGCCGTGGTCGAAGCGGAACCACCGGCCGGGCGGGCCGCCTGTCTGTCCGGCTTCGGCACAGCGGCAGCGGCGCCGGAACCGGGCGACGGGCAGCCCAGTGCCCTGGCCAGAGCCGGTGTGCAGGGGGCGACCTCCACGACGCGGTCCTCGGTGAGCGAGCGGGACGCACGGCAGGCGATGAGGGAACTCCACAGCGCCGAGCCGAAGTCGGCAGCGGCAGCGGTCTCCTCGCCGAGGGGTTCGTTCCGGACGAGGCGAACAAGGGAACGCATCTCGTCCGCATGGCCCTTGGGCGCGCCACGATACTTCGTCGTGACCGCCCTGCCCCCCTTCCACACGGTGAGCGAGCCAAAGTCATCGATCCTGGCTGCCACCCCGTCGGTAGCCACTTCCAGAAGTTCCTTGGGGGCGCCGGGCGGGGTCAGCCCCCCGTACACGATGGAGGCGGCCGACCCGTCGTCGTAGGTAAGGAGGAGGGTGACCTTCTGTGCGGCAGCCGGGTCCCTCGCGTCCACACCGACGGCCCGCACCCCGACCGGACTCCCCGGGACCAAGAAGCCCGCGGTGTCGATGAAATGGCACACCTCGCCGAGCAGCCGGCCACCCTGCCGAGGGTCGAAGTACCAGTGGTCGGCCGGAAGCCGGCCCGCGAACACCCGGTAGACCACCTGGAGGGGCGCGTTCCTGGGGAGCGCGGCGCGAAGGTCCCGCACCGCGGGGGCGAACCGCCGGTTGAACCCGGCCATCGCCGGGGCGCCGGAGATCAACCACGCGTCCGCGACGTCCTCCAGTTCCGTCTCCGTCAGACCCAGCGGCTTCTCGCAGTACAGGGCGGCGCCACCGCGCAGCACCCGCACCGCGTACCCACCGTGGCTGTCGTGGCGGCTGAGCACCATCACACAGTCCGCGTCGCCGGAGGCAAGGCCAGTGTCAACGCTCTCGGCGACGGTACGGAAACCCCAGCGCCGGCCCTGGTGCGCGGCGGACAGCCCCCGTCCGCCGGCGACCCACGAGAACGCGACGCCGGGTTCCCGTTTCAGCTCGGGGAAGAGCGTCCTCGTGGCGAAGTTGCCCGCGCCGATCGCCGCGAGCCGCAAGGTGCCCCGGGGGGCGGTCCACGTGCGGGAGCCGGCCTCCGGGGTCGGCCGGGGCGGGAGCTGCGCGGCTCCGGCGTAGCGCAGCAGCAGGGCGACGCTGCGGCCTCCGGGCGACGGCTTCAGCGCCTCATACGCGTCGGCCGCCTGCTCGACGGGGAAAACGCGCGGCTGCAGCCGGGCGAGGTCCACCGCGCCCGTCGCCGTCAGCCGGAGCACCTCGGCGAGGTTGCGCCGTTCCGTCCACGGGACATAGCCCTCTGGGTACGGGTGGCCGCCCTCTTCGAAGCGGGGGTCGTACCGGCCGGGGCCGTAGGACCGCGCATAACGGATCGACAGTTCCTTGTGGTAGTACGACGCCCGCGGCGGCGCGACGCCGACGTCACCGACGACCACCACGGTGGCGCGGTCACGGGCGAGGCGGCCGGCGAACTCGACGGGGTCGGAGCCGGACGTCGCGGCGGTGATGAGCACCGCGTCCGCACCGGCGCCTGCCCAGTGCCGGGAGACGGCTCCGGGCAGGCCGTCCGCGCCACGCAGGAAGGCCGCCAGCCCCGCCGACTCGGCGAGCGCCACCATGGCGGGGTCGGGGTCGATACCGAGCCCGTCGTACCCGTAACCGCGCAGCAGTTGGAGCGTGATCTGACCGACCAGGCCGAGGCCGATGACGGCGATCCGTGAGCCCGGCACCACCTCGGCCTGGTGGATGCCCTGGAGCGCAATCGCGCCGACCGTGGCGAAGGCGGCCCACTGGGTGTCCACGCCGTCGGGCACGGGGACGACAAGGTTGCGGGGCACGGCGACGATCTCCGCATGCGACGCGTAGCGGGCCCCGGCGGCAGCTACCCGCATCCCGGGGCGGATGTCGTCGACCCCCTCGCCCGTGCGCAGGACCGTGCCCGCGCAGGAGTACCCGAGCTGCACCGGACGGTCCAAGCGGTCCTGGACCGTCCGGTAGGTCTCGACGAGGCCCGTACGCTTCACGCTGTCGAGCACCTGCGCCACCTGCTCGGGCCGCTGCCGCGCCTTGCCCAGCAGGCTCTGCGCGCCGGTCGAGACGGTGGCCCGTTCCGTACCTGCACTGATGAGCGACCAGTCGTTGCGGATCACCACCACACCGGCGGCTGCTTCGGGGGCGGGAATTTCTCCCACCGTGATGGCGCCGGTGCGCGGGGACAGGAGGACTGTTTTCATTTCCTGCCTTTACGGGAAGGGAACGCGG
>DATCWZ010000757.1:0-13789 GCA_036566065.1 Streptomyces sp.
GGCCGCCGTCAACGGGATACCAGCGGCCGCCGAGAGACCTCCAGACGTATGTCCCCGACCACGCATCAAAACTCGGCGGATGACCAGAAGCGGGGCATCCGCCGCCGCCGACACCGGCGCAAACGGCCGTTCGACCCCGGCTTCTGCCCCGGACGGCCCTTGAGCAGTGCGGTCCGCCGGCGGATCCTCGGTAGGGAGGGCGCTTGCTTCCCTGGAGGCCGTCCGGCGGGTGTGCCCCCGCTCGGTGGTCAGTGGAAAGGCGGTGGAAACAGTGCCTCGCAACGTACTGGTCACATACGGGACCAAGAACGGTTCGACCGGTGAGATCGCCCGGTTCATTGCCTCCGTACTGCGGCGGGAAGGGCTGGAGGCGGACGTCCGACCGCCTGCGGAGGTGGTGGACATGACACCGTACGACGCCGTGGTCATCGGCGGCGCCCTTTACATGGGCCGTTGGCACCGGGATGCCGGCCGCTTCACCCGGCGCCATCGCCGGGCGCTCCGCGAGCGGCCGGTGTGGCTGTTCAGCAGCGGTCCGCTGGACCCGTCCGCGTCCGAGCGGGATATTCCTCCGGTCTCCGGGGCGGAGAGGGCGATCGACCGTACCGATGCCCGCGAGCACGTCACCTTCGGCGGGCGACTCGAGACCGGGGCCAAGGGGCGAATTGCCAGAATGATCCTGGACCAGCATCGGGGCGGTGACTTCCGTGACTTCGCACGCATCGATGCATGGGCCACCGGTGTGGCGAGAGCAATCGAAACGCCGCCAGAAGGGCCGTAGACGACGCCTTCGTTCGCGTGGCCAGGCCGGCGGGCGGGGTGGGTGGGCCATTCGGCCCGTACACCTGCCTCGGACGGTCATGGGGAGGTAGGAGCATGTGATGAGCAAATCGCCACACACCGTGAGTGACGTCATGACCCGTACCGCTGTCGCAGTGGGAGGCCGAGCGTCGTACAAGGAAGCCATCGAACTGATGAACCAGTGGAAGATCAGCGCACTGCCCGTAGTCGTCGGCGAAGGGCGCGTCATCGGAGTGGTATCGGAGGCTGATCTCCTGCACAAGGAGGAATGCCGCGGCGACGACAGCTCTTCCGTGGACGATCGACCCCCTGCCGATTCCGCCAAGGCAGGCGCGGTGTACGTGGAGGACCTCATGTCCAGCCCGGCCATCACGGTGCACGCGGACGCGACCATCGCCGAAGCGGCACGCATCATGGCCAGACGGCACGTCAAGCGGCTTCCCGTGGTAGACAGCCATGGGCTGCTGGACGGCGTGATCAGCAGGAGTGACCTGCTCAAAGTCTTCTTGCGGTCCGATGAGGACATCTCGGCCGAGATCCGCAGTACAGTCCCGCCTCACCTCCCCGACACTGCCCGGATCGACGTACGGGTCCAGGACGGCGTGGTCACCCTGGGTGGCATCGTGGCAGACCGGGCACTCGTCCCCCTCATCGCCCGGGCCGTCAGGGCGGTGGAGGGCGTCGTGGACATCCGCCTCGACCTCGCACCGCAGGACCGGCGAACGGCCGGGTGAGTGTCAGCCCGGCCCGCGGTCAGTGAGCTGGACGACGACTCGCTCCCGAGGGCGTTGTCCGGCTCCCCCGGCCGGTGAGGGTCTCGGTGGCGAGAGGGCGGTCGGTGGCCCTCGTTGCCCCGTCGCCCGGCCCCTTCCGGGGTTCTCAGTCGGCTGGTGCGCCCTTCAATCACCTGTTGCGGGCACTGTGATCACCGGGCACTCCGCCCGGTGCAGCAGACCGTGCACCACCGATCCGAGCCGCATTCCTGTGTAGCCTCCACGGCCTCGTCGCCCGACGACAACCGCCAGGGCAGTGGCGGATGCGCGGGCCAGCTCCTCCACTGGATGCCCTTGTCGTACCTCCCGCGTCACTTCGACGTCCGGATACCTGTCGGTCCAGCCCTCGATCGTCTCGGCAAGGACGCTGTCGCGCTCGGCCAGTGCGGCCTCCTCGTCGCCGAATGTGATGACGGGCCGTTGCCACACCCATACGGCGTGGACAGATGCGCGCCGGAGGCCGGCCTCTTCAACGGCGAATGCCACCGCTGCCTGCGACGACGCGCTGCCGTCCACACCCACGATCAGATGTCCGGGGATGTCCGCGGTGTGCTCGGGTTCCCTTACCACGACGACGGGACAATCGGCTCGTGCGCTGAGGGGGACGGTCACGGAACCGGCGCTGAGAATCTCACCCGCGCGGGTGAGCCGCCTCGATCCAACGACGACGATACTGGCCCCCGATGCTGCTCGTTGGCAGAGCACCGCCGCGGGCATGCCGTCCACCAGCTCGGTCTCCACACGTACCTGCGGCGTGATCCTGAGCACCGTTTCGGCCGCTGTGGCAAGTGTCTGCAAGCCTTGCGCCTGCAGCGCCATGTGGTGCGGTGAGGTGTCCACATGCTGAGTGTCGTGCGGCACGGACAGGACGAGCCGGAGGGGCAGTCCTCTGCGCTCGGCCTCCTCAGCCGCCCACGCGAGCACCGGCACCGAGGGGTCGCGGGGGTCCACACCGACACATACCTCCTGGCCAGTAGTGGAATTCGCCATCTCGCTCCTCCTCTGTCCCTTCGGGCTCTCCGCGGCAGCATGGCTGATGTCCGGACTGATTGCCGCGGGCTGTCTGCGCCCGCCCACGATCATGAGACGAGCATGGCGGCTCCCCTCGGCCAGGACGCCGACGGCACATCCTGACACCTTCTCCGCGGTGCCGCGAAGCCTCCTCGCGCGAAGCGGCCGCGTCGGCACGCGCGAGCGGGGACTTGTGACTCCAGGGCCGCGAAGGCCCTGCCGAGGACCGAACGTCCTCGGTCGGACCCGTTTCCCGGCCTGGTGAATGTGCCCCACTCGGCCCTTCACGCGCGTCCTCGCGGCATTCGACCCTGATGGGGCCTTCGAACGTCGATGAATCGGCCGCCCCCAGCCGAGAAGCGGTGAGCGCGATGTCGCATGTCACTACCACCGACCTGTACGAAGCAACGATGGCCCTCTCCTATCTCGACCACGGCATGACGCAGGATGCGACGTTCAGCCTCTTCGTGCGCGATGTGCCACCGGAACGCGGATTCCTGGTGAGCGCCGGGCTGGAGGCCGCGCTCGACTTCCTGACGGGCTTCCGTGTCTCCCGGGCGGATGCCCGGGACTTCGGTGCCGCCCTCGCCGGCCCGCCCCACGCGGCGGAATCGCTGGTCGGCCTCGCCTTCGATGGCGAGGTGCGGGCCGTACCGGAAGGGCGCGTCGTGTTTCCGGGTGAGCCTCTGCTTGAGGTGACAGCGCCATTGCCGCAAGCGCAGCTGGTGGAGTCCTACCTACTGAACCAGGTCAGCCATCAGACGACTGTCGCGTCGAAGGCCGCGCGCTGCGTCCTGGCTGCTGACGGTCACCCGGTCATCGACTTCTCGCTGCGCCGTACACACGGCGTCGACGCCGCCATGCACGCGGCCAGAACCGGCGGGCTGGTCGGCTTCGCCGGTACCAGCAACGTCGCTGCGGCCGAACGGTGGGGACTCCGGGCCTCGGGCACCATGGCGCACTCGTACATCGAAGCGTTCCAGGATGAGGAGGCCGCCTTCAGAGCCTTCGCAAGCAGCCACGGCGGACCCGTCACGTTCCTTGTCGACACCTACGACACCGTCGGCGGCGTGATCACAGCGGCACACGTCCTCAACGAGCTGCGGCGCGGCAGCGGATGCGCGATCCGGCTGGACAGTGGCGACCTTGGCGTCCTGGCCCGGCAGTCCCGCGGCATTCTGGACGAAGCGGGTCTGAGCGAAGTAGCGATCATCGCGAGCGGCGGACTGGACGAATACCGCATCAAAGACCTGGTCGATTCGGGCGCGCCCATCGATGCGTACGCGGTCGGTACGCGGGTCGGTACCGCTGCCGACGCCCCGTATCTCGACTCGGCGTACAAGCTGGTGGAGTACGACGGACGGCCGGTGATGAAGCTGTCCTCAGCCAAGGTCACCGCACCCGGCCGCAAGCAGGTCTTCCGCCACCCCGGCGCCGCAGATGTGATCGCCCTGGCCGATGAACCGGTACCCGAGGGCGGGGAGGCGCTCCTGTGTACGGTCATGTCCGGCGGCAACCGGACGGGCCCTGCGGACACGCTGGTCGAGGCTCATGAACGCTTCCTTACCGACGTGGCAGCTCTCCCCGAGCCCGCGCTTCGGGTCCATGCCCCGGTACCGCCCCGCCCCGGCACCTCCCCGGCTCTCTCTGCCCTCACGTCCGGCGTCCGCCGTCGTCTGGAGACAGGCGTCCTGCGACGCCGCGCCGCTCGCGTGGACGGCCGAGGCCGGTGAGCCAGCGGGGCGCTCAGCACGCGTCGTGCCCGGTCGTCGTCGTGCGGGCCGAGACCAAGCACTGAGCACGGTGGCACCGGGCGGTTGCTCTCACCGCTCGGAGACCGGCGAGGACGGCGCCGTGAGTTCACAGCGCACGTTCACCACTCCCTCCACTCCACGTGTCAGCCGCTCGGCGACGGGGATCAGGGTGGCGTCGCGTACGAAACCGCCGATCGTCACGCACCCCTGGTCCACCTCCACGCGGACATCTCGACGGGAGACAGGAAAAAGACGGTCCACCACATCCCGCCGCACCTCACCAGCGAGGTCGTCGTCCGTTCGCAGAAACACCTTCAGTAGGTCCGCCCTGCTCACAATGCCCTTCAGGAGCCCCCGGCCGTCGACTACCGGTAGCCGTTTGACTTGGTGCCGCGCCATGAGGCGGGCGGCCTCGGGCAGCGTGGCCTCCTTCAGAACAGTGACTGCGGGGCTGGACATCAGATCGCGTGCGGTCACCGCGCCTGCCTTGGCGTAGTCCGTCAGCCGCTCCTTCTGGTCGATCAGCGTGGGCTCCTTGTCCCGCAGTTCCTCCTTGGGGAGCAGGTCGGCTTCGGAAACCACCCCTACGACCTGGCCTTCCCCCTCCAGTACCGGCACAGATGTGACCCGCCACTGCCTCATGGCAGTCACGATCTCCTTGAACTGTGCCTCCAGCCCCACCGCGACGACCGTCGAGGTCATCACGTCGTTCACTGTATGAGGTGTTTGAGCCATGTCCTGCTCTCCTTCCCGGGTGCTCGGACGGACTGAGCGGTCATCGGCACGCAGACCCCCGTCTCCCTCAAGCGCCTTCGCCCATGTCCGGCACCACGGCTACGGGACAGGCTGCGTGATGCAGCGCGGCATGCCCGACTCGGCCCAGTTGCATACCTATCCGGCTCTGCCGTCGGCGCGCACCGACGACGAGTAGGTCGCCCACGGCAGAGCGGGTGAGCAGGGCCTTGTACGCGGGCCCTTCGGCAGTCACTCGCCGCACCGTTACGTCCGGGTATGCGTCCACCGCAACGCGCAACGCGTCATCGAGCAGGGCCGACGCCCGCTCCTCGTGGTACCGAGCCGGGCTTCCGGCCAGCAACGGATGGTCCGCGGTCTCGTGGGACGGGCACCGCCAGGCATGCACCACGTCCAATCCGCAGCTCCTCAGGTGCGCCTCGCTGAAGGCGAACCGCACAGCCGCCGAGTCGATGTCGGCATCACCGACGCCGAGCACGATCCTGCCGTGGACGCCGTCCAGCCCCGCCTTGTCGCCGCGCACGACGATGACGGGGCAGTGGGCACCGGCGGCCACGGCGAGGCTCACCGAGCCCAGCAGCAGGCCGGCAACGCCTCCCCGCCCCCGGGAGCCGGTGACAAGGGCGAAAGCCCGTTGCCCTTCCCGCAGCAGCGCCGGGATCGCGTCCTCGGACAGAACCTCGGTCGTGACGTTGAGATCCGGCGTACGGATCGCGGCACGTTCAGCAGCGGCGCCAACGATGTTCTCCGCCAGAACCTGTCCGTCCGGACGGGCAAGGCCGGTGGCAAGCGCGCCTTCGTACCGATGCCACAGGGATGCATACACCACCCGCAGCCTCAAGCCTCGTAGCAGCGCCTCATCCGCCGCCCAGTCCGTGGCGCGAATACTGGATTCCGAACCGTCTGTTCCTACCACCAGAGAGGACTCCACGTCTCCACCGCCCTTCCGGGATACCAGTCAGGAATGACCAGCGTCCTACCGCGCTCGCGGCGGGCACAGGGCCTATTGGGCCAACGGACATACCCGATCGGTCCCTGGGGCCCCGCCCGGCTTGAAGGACGAAGAGAGGGGGAATTGACGAGTATGCCGGAGTGATCGCGGATCCGAACCGTTCAATCACTGGCGTACTGTCGTCCCGAACGGCTATGTCCCGGCTGCAACCGTCGCCAATGGCACGGACCAGCACAGCCGGGTTCCGCCGTGTGACGTCGCGTACACGTCTGCGGTGCCTCCAGCTACCCGGGCGCGCCTTTCGACGTTATGCAGCCCGCTCCGTGCCGCGGCCGCGGGAATACCCCTACCATCGTCCGTGACGGTGAGGGTGAGCCGATTGGATGCGACGCACAGGTACACATCCACCGAACTCGCCCGCGCGTGCCTGGCGACGTTGCTCAGTGCCTCTGTGAGTACCGCGATCACGTGATCCGCCAGTTCCCCCGGAACCCGGGATTCGACAACACCTTCGACCCGGACCGCCGGCGGGAAACCCAGCGGAGTCGCGGACTCCTCCGCTACGTGCATGAGTCGATGGCGCAGCCCCTTCGGGGGCGCTGCGCCGGCCTCGTGGGCGCGAAGGCCGAAGATCGTCGAACGAATGATCTTGATCGTGGTGTCCAGGTCGTTCACGGCCCGCTGCAGTCTCTCAGCGGCCTGGGGATGGTCCACGAAACGCTGAGCGCTCTGCATCGTCATCCCGGCGGCGAACAGTCGCTGAATCGCGAGGTCATGCAGATCCCGTGCTATGCGGTCCCGATCCTCCGACACGGCCAGGTCCTCGGCGTCCGTTCGTCGTTCGGCCAGCTCCATGGTGAGTGCCGCCTGCCGGGCGAACCCTGTCAGAGGCCCCGACTCCTCGTCATCGAAGGGCGCCCCGCCCGCTTCCCTGGCGAGCAGAAGTACGCCTCGCGCGGCGGCTCCCGAGCCGAGTGGGACCGCTATGACTGGTCCGAGTCCGGCCCACCACTCGGTAGCCCCCGCCGTTCGCGGATCGTGCGCGATGTCGGGGCTCTCCACTGCCCCTGGACCCGCGAGTGCGGCTCCGAGGTAACCGTCCTCCTGTGGCAGAAGGGCCCCCTGATGCCGTTCCGTGTCCATACCGGCCGCAAGTACGATGCGCAGCTTGCCGGTCCCTTCCACCGGTACCGCGAGTATGCCCGCCGCCGCGGAAACATTCGCACGGGCATGCTCGAAAATCAGTGCTAGCACTTTGGCCCGGGAACACCCGGAGAGCAGGCTGTTCGTCACCTCGGTACCGGCGACAAGCCAGCGTTCGCGGCGGCGGGACTCCTCGCGGAGGCGCGCGTTACCGATGGCCACGCCCGCGGCCACCGCCAGGGCCAGCAGGACGGCTTCGTCATCGGTGTCGAACTCCTGGGCGCCGCGCTTCTCGCTGAGACAGAAGTCACCCACGACTCTCTCGCGTACGCTGACCGGAGCCCCCAGGAACCAACGCATCGACGGATGCCGGGGGGAGAAACGGTGCTCGCCCATGAACCCCGGCAGGAGACCGTCCTCGCCGATTATCTCGACCATGTTGTGCAGCGCTTGTGACACATCGAGTTCGCGCCCGACGGACAGCACAGCATCCAGCAACGCGTCCCGGCGCGGATCGGACAGCCGCCCGAGATCCGGATCTCTTCGGCTCATGACGCCCTCCGACGTATGGCTGCACACATCCCCGCCCTCCACAACACCGTAGGACGATGAGAACGTGGGCGCGCCACGTACGGCTGTGAGCCGCCTGCCACGCCCGTGCCCTGGCCCGCAGGCATGGTTCCGAGCCAGTGAACCGATACGGCGACATAATGACATAGATCAGTCATGCAGCCCGGTGACGGGCACATGTAGCGGGCATCTAGTGGGCAGCGAAAATCAGGGGCAGTGATGACTGAGGAACCGGTCCCGTACGCCAGCACAGTGACCACACCTATTTTCGTACTGGACGATCATGAAGTCGTCCGGCGCGGCCTGCGTGACCTTCTTGATGTCGAACCCGACCTCGTGGTCGTGGGCGAGGCGGCAACAGCTCAGCAGGCCCTTGCCCGGATTCCCGCGCTCCGGCCCGATGTCGCGGTTCTCGATGTCCGGCTGCCCGACGGCGACGGGATCACAGTCTGCCGTGAACTCCGCTCACTCATGCCGCATCTTGCCTGCCTGATGCTGACCTCGTTCGACGACGATGACGCACTGCTGGACTCCATCATGGCGGGCGCGGCAGGATACGTCCTGAAGGAGATCAAGGGCACCGAGCTCGTCACGGCAGTCCGCACTGTGGCCACAGGCCGGTCGATGCTTGACCCCGCAACGACGGCACGGCTCATGCGTTCGCTGAGGGGCTCAGGAATGTCCGATGCCGAGGGGGACGAACGCCTGGACGGGCTTTCTGATCGCGAGAGAGAGGTGCTCGAACTGATCGGCGAAGGTCTCACCAACCGGCAGATCAGCAAGAAGATGTACCTCTCCGAAAAGACGGTGAAGAACCACATCTCGCGACTGCTGGCGAAACTCGGTGTCGCGCGCCGGGTACAGGCCGCTGTCATCGCGACCCAGGTACGCGACCACGAAACGGAACAGCGCTGAGCCCTCTATTGTCGGCATGCCGTCGGCTGTGACTACGACGGCGGCAGCGTGAGCGCATCGTGGGTCGGGGCACCGAGGACCACCTTCAGGGCGCCCGTGTCGGCCGCCCCCGAGAAGACGTCATACGCCTCCTCCACCTGGTCGGGCTCGAAGCGATGAGTAACCAGCGCTGATGCACCGGGGAGTCGCCCGGCCGCCATCAGACCCAGCAGCAGCGGAGTTGAGTACGTGTCCACCAGCCCGGTGGTGATTGTCACGTCCCTGGGCCAGAGGTCCTCGAGGTGGAGCGTGGCCGGCTCACCGTGGACGCCGACATTGGCGATATGGCCGCCCGGCCGTATCATCCGCGTGCACTGTTCGAACGCCTCCGGCACCCCTACTGCCTCAACAACAACGTCGGCGCCAAGGCCATCCGTAAGATCCTCCACCAGTTGCTCCGGACCTTCGGCAGCACCGGCGGTCGCATCCGCGCCCAGGGCGCGCGCGGCCTCCAGACGCGCCTCGAGGAAATCAATCGCGATGACCGATCCGGGGGTGTACAACTGTGCGGTCGCGATGGTGGCGAGCCCGATGGGCCCTGCGCCGACTACGACAACCGTGTCCCCAGGCCGGACGCAACCGTTCAGCACACCCACCTCATAGGCGGTCGGGAAGATGTCGGCCAGTAGCACGGCGTCCTCGCTGCTCACAGTACCGGGCAGCGGATGCACCGAGTGATCGGCGTAGGGTACGCGAACGTACTCGGCTTGTGTCCCGTCGATGAGGTGCCCCAGGACCCAGCCGCCGTCGGCACCCCGGCACCGCCCGTACCGGTTCTCCCGGCAGAAGCGGCAGCGCCCGCACGCGGTGATGCAGGAGACGAGCACCCGATCTCCTGGTCGCACGGTCTGTACGTGTGCCCCGACCTCCACCACTTCGCCCACCGCCTCGTGTCCGAGCACCCGGCCGGCGGTTACCTCCGGCACATCCCCTTTGAGGATGTGAAGATCAGTCCCGCAGATGGAAAAGGCGTCGACACGGATCACCGCGTCGTCAGCGTCCTTGATGCCCGGGTCCGGGACGTCCTGCCATGATTTCTGCCCCGGACCGTGAAAGACCAGTGCCTTCATGATCTCGCCCTTCGCTGCTGTCCTGCGCGTAGGGCCAGGCTCGCAGGGCCGACGCCCCGACCGCTTGGGTCCATCGGTACCCCAACGGGGGCCCACCGGGTCCCTCTCCTTCACCCCGTGTGCAGTGCCACCTTGGTGGTAACCGAGACATCGGCGTCCGGGTTTCCCCGAAGGGCGATGCGAAAACCGTCGTTGCCCCGCGATCACCCGGCCTCTGCGCTCCTCGACGACAACGGGGCCCAGGTGTAGCGGAGGCGTACGCCCTGGTCGTGGAGCCAGGCCGTCTCGCGGCGGCGGAGTTCGTACGCGTACTCCGGTGCGATCGCGCAGGGCCAGCGGACGAGTACCTCGGTGACGTCACCCGTCCGGACCAGTTGCCTCACCCGCTGCCATCCCCTGCGCCGGGCAGGGTCGGGTTCACCGTAGGTGTCGGTGACGACCTCGGCGATCGTCAGGCCGCGCTCCCGGGCGAACGCGTGTCCTTCCGTCCGCGCGCACTGTGTGGCCGTCCCGTGGGTGGCCCTGGCCCGGTCGGCGCATACGTACAGCACGACGGGGGAAGCGGTTTCACCGTGGGGGGTCATGGGCGCCTTCTGTCCATAGATCGAGTTGACCGTTCCGGTGCACACACGGCGTCAGAGGCAGGCCGTCAGCTCTGCCCAGACGACCTTGCCTTCGACCCGCGTCGAGCGCGCGGAGCCCCAGCGGTCCGCGAGCTGCTGGACGAGGAACAGGCCGCGCCCGCTCTCCTCGCCGGGGCCGGAGTGACGCCCGGGCGGGCCGACCGGGGTACGGCCGTCGTCGTGGAGTTCGATCCGCAGGCGTTGCTCGCCGCCGTGCAGCGTGAGGCCGCACAGCACATGACCGCTGCCGGTGTGGAGTACGGCGTTCGTCGTCAGCTCGGAGACCAGCAGCACCGCGTCGCAGCAGGTGTCGCCGGGCACCTCCCAGGCGCGCAGCCGGTCGCGCACGGTGTCGCGGGCGGACCTCGGGCTCGTACGCACGGCGGGCAGGGCGAACCAGTGCTCCCGGCGAGGCGCGGCCGGGGCTAACGCGGGCACCAGGGGCGTGGGCAGAGTCACGGATGTCGCCTTCCAGTGCCTGCCGGAAGCGGGCACGGTGTGTGGGGGGATGCGGGCCGCGGCCAGGGTGGTCAGAGGCGTGCACCGGCACAGACACCCCGCGACGGGGTGCCGACGACGGCATCAGCATTCCGCGTCCCGCCCGGGCCGGATGCTGTGTCGGGGCTGTGACTTGACCGCTCACACACCAACTATGCGCGTGATCGGGGTCACGCTGCAACCAACTCCCTGATAATTTCAGCCGTGCCGCTATCACCCTGGCGCCAACATCAAGTCACTGTCAGAATGGCCCTGTTGACGAAGTCTCAGGAGGTTGGGCGTGAGCGAGGCCCGTTCCGGCACCAGCGCGCCGACAGTCCTGCGCATGATCCTGGGCCGCCGGCTCCAGGACCTGCGGCTCGGCGCCGGTGCCTCGCTGGAGGACGCGGCAAAGGCGTTACGCGTAAAGACTCTGACAATCCGTCGGCTGGAAAAGGCCGAAGTCGCGCTGCGGCCCGTCTATGTGGAGAAGCTCCTGGAGACCTACGGCGCCGAGCGCCAGGTGATCCAGGAGTTCGTCGAACTGGCCGAGCGGGCCAACGAGCCCGGCTGGTGGCACTCCTACCGCGACGCCGTCCCCAGTTGGTTCACCGCCTACGTCAGCCTGGAGACCAGCGCCAAGACCCTGCGGACCTACGAACCCCAGTACGTCACAGGTCTTCTGCAGACCCCCGATTACGCCCACGCCGTGCTCCGCGGCGGGCTGCCGAACGGCAGCGAGGAGGAGGTCGCGCGCCGCGTGGAGCTGCGGCTGCGCCGCCAGAGCCTGCTGGAGAAGGCCGAAGCCCCCACATTGTGGGTGGTCATGGAGGAAGCCGTACTGCACCGGGCGGTGGGCAGCTCCGAGGTGATGCGGGAGCAGATCGAGCGGCTCCTGGACATGTCCGAGCTCCCGCATGTCAGCATCGACATCGTCCCGTTCACCGCGGGTGCGCATGTCGGGGCGTGTGCCCCCTTCACTTATTTCCGGTTCGAGGAACCCGAGTTGCCGGACATCGTCTACAGCGAACTCCTGTCCGCGTCCGTCTATCTGGACCAGCGTGCGGACGTCGTCGCGCACCTTGAGGCGCATACCCGGATGGCGTTGCTGACGTCGTCTCAGGACAGCAGGGCGCTGTTGAACCGCATGCGCAAGGAGTACTCATGACGATCAGCGACGAAGGCGTGTACAACGGGATGCCGGCCCGTGATCTCGGGGAGCACGGCTGGGAGCGCCCGTGGAGCGGGCCGAACGGGGGGCAGTGCGTGGAGGCGAAGCAGCTCGCCGACGGGCGTGTGGCCGTGCGGCAGTCGACCGACCCGGCCGGACCCGCGCTGATCTACGCGCCCGAGGAGATCGCCGCATTCGTCCGAGGGGTCAAACAGGGGCTGGCCGATCACCTGGCCGCCGGTTGAACGCCTGTGAGCGGGAGGGACGGATACCTGCCGTTCCCGGTCCGCGGGCCGACAGTGAACACCTTTGAAGGGGAGAGAATGAGCACCAGTCAGGCTGGCCGGGACCTCGACACGAGCAGGCCGCACTCCGCCCGGATGTACGACTACTTCCTCGGCGGCAAGGACCACTTCGAGATCGACAAGGAGGCGGCCCAGGTCGCCGCCGGGGTCCACCCCGGCATCTACGTGACCGCCCGCGAGAACCGGGCGTTCATGCACCGGGCCACCCGTGTCCTGGCGCAGGAGCACGGCATTCGCCAGTGGCTCGACATCGGCACCGGCATCCCGACCGAGCCCAACCTGCACCAGGTCGCCCAGTCCGTGGTGCCCGAGGCCCGCGTCGTCTACGCCGACAACGACCCGCTCGTCCTCAAGTACGCCGAACGCCTCATGCGCAGCACGAAGCAGGGACGTACGACCTATATCGAGGCCGACGCCAAGGACCCCGACGCGCTGATGAGCGCGGTGAAGGCGTCGAACGTCCTGGACTTCGACCAGCCCATCGCCCTCTCCCTCAACGCGCTCATGCACTTCATCACCGCCCCGCACGATCCGTACGACATCGTCCGCCGGCTCCTCGACCCGCTGCCTGCGGGAAGTGCCCTCGCCATGAACCACTGCACGCCGGACTTCGACCCCGAGGCGTGGAACAAGGTCGCGGAGGTCTACACCAAGTCCGGCACCCCGGTGGAACTCCGCTCGCAGAAGGACATCAGCCGCTTCTTCGACGGCCTCGACCTGATCGAGCCCGGCCTCTGCTGCTGCCACCGCTGGCGCCCGGCGGGACACACCGACGGCCCGGAGCCCACGGACGCCCAGATCGGCCTGCTGGCGGGCGTCGGCATCAAACGCTGACCGGAACCGGTTGTCAGTGGCGGGTGGAACACTGTGCCGCATGACATCCGGCAACGCTTTTCGTACGTTCGCGCCTCGGGCCCTCGCGGAGCCCGGGGCGTTGCGCGACCGGTTGGCCGCCGTACGGACCGAGCCCTTCAGTGCGCCCCCTGAACGACTGAGTGGAGGGCCCGACAACGACGACCTCACCGCGCGCAACTGCTGGATGCTGCGCGACGAGGCGGGCCTCCCGTACGAGGAGTCCGTGCACTGGAACGTCGTGCCGTGGTACCTCGGCACCCCAGCCGCATAGCCGCCCCGGGCGCGTCCGAGCTCCAGCGCGCCGCGCCCTTCCTCCACGAGGTGATAGCGATGCCGCCCTCGCTTGAGGTGGTCGTTCCCACCGGACGTGCACACGCTGCCGACCTGGCATCCGAGCCCCCGCGTGTTCGCCTCGCGCCCCGCCCGGCAGGAGGTCCTGCGGCAGGCGGCGCGGCTGCTCGGTCACTGATGGGGTGAAGCCCGGCGGGCGAGGCCCGTCCCGGTACCGGACGGCCGCGTCCGGGTGGCCCGTTGTCCGGGGCTGCTGTCCACTGAGGTGGGTGGCCGCGCTCGGGTG
>DATCWZ010000426.1:0-2056 GCA_036566065.1 Streptomyces sp.
CCCCTCCGGGCATGGCATCCAATCCGCCATCGCTGACACTTCGCCGAGAAGGAGTCGGATGTGAGTGCCATTGAGTCCGTCGATTACGCGAGCTTATTAACCTCCGGAAGTCCCCAGACGCTGTTGCGGTCGCTGGGGAAAGACGGTGTCGCCTTTGTACGGGGCGGAGTCCCGGCACAGTTCGGGCGGGACGCCCAAGCGGCGGCCACCCGGCTCTTCGGCCTTCCGGACAAGGTGAAGAGCGAATTAGTCAGCAGCACGGCCATGGAGCCCGGATTCGGTCCGTACGGGCAGGCTCGCGCCATGGACACCGGCATTCCGAATCTGCTGGAGAGCTGGACCATCTCACCGCATTCGCCGGTCAACGTACCGGCGGAACGGGTTGAGGACTGGTACGTCCTCGTCGCGTTCGCCCGGCAGTTGCGGGCGCTGGCCGAGAATCTGGTCGTCGCGATCGATCTGGCCTGGGACGCGAAAGGCGTCTTCGTCGACGCGGTCTGCCGGGACATGTTCCCGCTGCATCTGCTCCACTATCCCGCCGGGCTGCTCGGCACGGACCCGGGGGCTCGCCGCCAGAGCGTGCATGTGGACTCCTCCCTCATCACCCTCCTCCCGCCCGCGCTGGGCAAGGGGCTGGCCTACGCCCAGGACGGCCGTCTCGTGCCGCTCGACGTCCCGGCCGGGTCGGTGGCCGTCATCGCCGGGTCGCTACTGGAGTTCCTCACCTCGGCCCGGATACCCGCCTGCCGGCACACGGTGGAGACACCGGCCGGTGCCGCGGCCGAGGACCGCATCTCGTTCACGTACTTCGTCAACGCCCGGCCGAACATGACGCTTCGGCCCGTTCAGCCGGGCGGTGAATTCGGCGAGGAAGGACGGCAGTTGGATACCAGCAGCCATTTGCAGCACTACATGGAAAAGGTCTACAGCGAGCCGAGATCACCTGAGTAACGGGGACCAAGGAATTGACCGACGTCGTGGAACTCAGCTTCGACATGCCGGCCATCGGCGACTCGAACAGTGTAAGAGACCTGCTCATCAACATCCTCGCCGCATTGCTCTGGGCAATCCTGGGCGCGGGATTCTACCGTTACGTCTATACGCCGGTCCGCCGGAGCCGGACGGTCCTGTCCCGGATACTCCCGTACGACTTCGGGTCGCCCGTGACCATTTGCTACGGAATCCTGCCGCCGCAAGCGGGCTCCGTCTACTACACCGTGGAAGAGGGCGACCTGGCCGCCATCAACCATGCCGGTAGCACCATAACGGCACAGTACAACCGCTCGGGCGTCCACACCGTCAGTCATCATGTCGCTCAGGCCAATCTGGCCGAGCTGCCCAATATCCTGTCGATCAGCGGGCCGAAATGGAACCATGTCACGGAGATGATGATCGGCCGCCTCGGCAGTCCGATCAGCTTCGACGAGACCGACGCCCTGATCGTTCAGCGCAGCGGATCTCCCACGGCCGACGAGTACCGGGCCGTCAGGGGCAGCGACGGTGACGAGCAGATCTGCTTCGGGTTCATCTGCGCCGGCGAGACCACGACGGCGACGGGGCGGCGGCAGCGCGTCGTCGTCTGCGCCGGGCTCAACACCCTGTCGACGTACGGGGCGGTCGTCTTCCTGATGTCGCTCGGGCAGGCGTTCTCGTTCCGGAGCCATCCCGGGCTCGCCCGCGCACGGGCCGGGAAGCGCTGGGCCGTCCTGCTCAAGGTGGAGAACACGAGCAACTCGACCAGGACGACCGCGACGAGAAGCCCGATAGACCCCAACCAGGTGGCGATCGAAGTCGTCAGCGTGCTGACCGACGCCGACTTCACGCCTCCGTACGTGTACCGATTCTGACCCGTGCCCCCACACCTCCCGGAGTGAAACGTGTTTGAGCGCATCAGCATTCCTACCCCGTACGGCTACTCCATTCCGGCCCTCCTCGGAGTACCGGAAGGACGGCCACGCGGAACCGTGATCATGACGCACGGCATCTTCTCGGACAAGAACGAGAACGGGCGCTATCCACGGCAGGCGGAAATCCATCACGAGCACGGCTGGCGCAC
>DATCWZ010000391.1:0-11466 GCA_036566065.1 Streptomyces sp.
ACCAGATCCCTGGCCGGTTCCGTGTACCCGACGGAGACGATCTTGTTGCCCTGGTACGTGAACGTGGTCAGCGAGGCCAGCGTGCACTGCCGCTTGCGCGGGTCGTGCCACAGCCGCCTGCGCTCCACGAAGCTGCGCACGATCCAGATCGGCAACTGGTGACTGACGCAGACCGCCTCGTGCCCGCGGGCCGCGTCACGCGCCGCGTCCAGGGCACCCGTCATCCGTACGACCTGCTCGATGTACGGCTCACCCCAGGACGGCTTGAACGGATTGGTGAGGTGCTTCCAGTTGTCCGGATTGCGCAGCGCGCCGTCGCCGACCCCGAACGTCTTGCCCTCGAAGACATTGGCCGCCTCAATGAGCCGCTCGTCCGTGGCCACGTCCAGGCTGTGCGACTTGCCGATGGGCGCGGCCGTCTCCTGAGCGCGCTCCAGCGGCGATGCGACGACGTACGTGATGTCGCGGGGCTCCAGGTACTCGGCGACCCGCTCGGCCATCCGGCGGCCGAGGTCGGACAGGCTGTAGCCGGGGCGCCGCCCGTACAGCACGCCCTCTGGGTTGTGCACCTCGCCGTGCCGCATCAGATGGACGACAGTGATGTCCTTGCGGCCGGCGGCGGTCTCGTGGTTCTCGCTCATGCGGTGGCCTCCGATGCGGCACGTGCGGCGGCGGGCAGGGCGGCCGCGATCCGTTCGAGAGCCTGCGCGTCGTGGGCGGTGGACACGAACCAGCACTCGAAGGCGGACGGCGGCAGATAGACGCCCTGCTCCAGCATCGAGTGGAAGAACGCGGTGAAGCGGAAAGCTTCCTGCTTCTTCGCGTCCTCGTAATCACGGACGGGCCCGTCCGTGAAGAAGACGGAGAACATATTGCTCGCCGCCGACACCGCGTGCGCGACGCCCTCCTTGGTGAGCGCCCCGCTCACCAGGGAGCGCAGCTCCGCCGACACGGCGTCGAGCTTCGTGTACGCGGCGTCGTCGAGCAGCCGCAACTGCGCGAGGCCCGCCGCGGTGGCGACCGGGTTCCCGGAGAGGGTGCCCGCCTGGTAGACGGGACCGGCCGGGGCGAGGTGGCCCATCACGTCCGCCCGCCCGCCGAAGGCCGCGGCCGGGAAGCCGCCGCCCATGACCTTGCCGAAGGTCATCAGGTCGGGCCGCACCCCGTCGATGCCGTACCAGCCGGCCCTGGAGGTACGGAATCCGGTCATGACCTCGTCGGAGATGTACAGGGCGCCGTCGGCGGCGCAGATCTCCTTGAGCCCGGCGTTGAAACCGTCCAGCGGCGGTACGACGCCCATGTTGCCCGGCGACGCCTCGGTGATCACACAGGCGATCTCGCCCGGCCGCTCGGCGAACACGGCCCGCACGGCCTCCAGGTCGTTGTACGGCAGCACGATCGTGTCGCCCGCCTGCGCCCCGGTCACACCGGGGGTGTCCGGCAGGCCCAGCGTGGCGACCCCGGAACCGGCGGCGGCCAGCAGCGCGTCGACGTGCCCGTGGTAGCACCCGGCGAACTTCACGATCTTCGCGCGCCCCGTGAAACCGCGGGCCAGCCGGATCGCCGACATGGTCGCCTCGGTGCCCGACGACACGAGCCGCACCTGCTCGACGGGCTCGATCCGGGCCACGATCTCCTCGGCGAGCGTGACCTCGCCCTCACCCGGCGTACCGAACGAGGTCCCCCGGCTCACCGCGTCCTGGACCGCGGCGATGACCTCGGGGTGGGAATGGCCGAGGATCATCGGCCCCCACGAGCACACGAGGTCGACATACTCACGGCCATCGGCGTCGGTGAGGTACGGACCGGTACCGGACACCATGAACCTGGGCGTACCGCCCACGGCCCGGAAGGCACGTACGGGTGAGTTCACGCCGCCGGGCGTGACGAGGGACGCGCGGTCGAAAAGTGTCTGCGAAACTGGGGCTTCGTATGAATACGCCACTTTGGTCCTGATCTGCGATTCGAGGTGTCGGGAGGCCGGGCGGGAATTCTCGGCCACCGGTGAGCAACAAGCGCACTGGCCCCGTATGACGCTCGTACAACGAAAAGGCATCAGACCCCTCGCGTCTGCGAAACTGGAGCGTCAAAGGGAAAGCTCACACATGCCATGGTGTCAGAGGCACCGACACTCTTGCGGGCAGGTGTTTCACCGCACGCCCGCGGGGGAGGTCACTGACACGATGATCGGGTTGCGCGGCGGGGGCTGTGTCTCCTAAGAAGTGGTCGGGTGGATGAGATATGCATCGCGGTGGCGGAGTGGGCGAAGGGACAGACGACCTGGGGCCCGAGCCCGTCCGACGAGGGCGGCACCGGCGCGAGGCCGAGCGTGTACGGGACGTCCGGACGGGAAGAAACATGGGCAGCCCTGAGAGCAGGAGCAGTGGCCGTGTGGGGGTGACCTACAAATACTTCGGTGCCCCCGACGGGGCCACCGCCGCACGCGTGCCCATTTCCATGCGCCCCGAGGAGCTCGGCGGCGATGAGCTCGGCATGGGTGGCATGTTCAGCAAGATCAAGCCGGAGACGGTGGCCGCCATGGTCCTCACCGGCATACAGGGCATACCGCTGCACAAGGTCCCGCCGCTGGAACTCGTTGTACTGCACCCCGACTACGCGGTGGTCAAACTCCCGATGACGGTCGTCGACCCACTGCGTGACGTGGGCGAGGAGACGGTCGGCGCGGCGGCCTTCATCTGGTCCACGGTCCCGGACCGGGGCGGCCCGCGCGACGCGTACAACGTCTACCAGCTTCTCCACGAGTGGCAGGACTTCTCCTACCGGCTGCATGACGCGGGACACCAGGCGTACTGCCTGGTATGGCCGTGAGTCACCGGACTCCCGTTTCGGCACGTGTCAACATAGACATATGTCGAACGTGAAGGCGTCGCCGCTGCTGGAGCCGGAGGCCGCCGCACCCTGCTGTCCGCCGATGACCGAGCGCCCGCTGACCGCGGAGGAAGCCGTACGGACGGCCGCGATGTTCAAGGCACTCGGCGACCCGGTCCGGCTGCGGCTGTTCTCGCTGATCGCCTCGCACGCGGGCGGCGAGGCGTGCGTCTGCGACATCTCCGACGTCGGCGTCTCCCAGCCGACCGTGTCCCACCACCTGAAGAAGCTCCGCGAGGCGGGCCTGCTCTCCTCCGAGCGGCGCGGCACCTGGGTCTACTACCGCGTCGAGCCGTCCGTCCTGGCCGCGATGGGGCAGATGCTGCGCGGGTAATGCTCTCGCGGCGGCATCCCGGGCGATGGCATCCTGGCCGGGTGAACGGACCCAGGATCGACCTCGAAGTAGCCCCGGAGCTGCGGCTCTTCGTCGCCCATGAGCGCCGCCAGGGACGCACCAGCGTCATCACGGACGGCTCGTCGACGCTCGGCCATGTCGTGGAGTCCCTCGGCGTCCCGCTCACCGAGGCCGGCCAGCTCCTCGTCGACGGCCGACCCGTTCCGGTGACGCACATCCCCGGCGCGGGCGAGCTGGTCGAGGTCCGTGCGGTGCGCCGCCCCCAGCAGGTCCCGGGCGCGCCCCTGCGCTTCCTCCTCGATGTCCATCTGGGCACACTCGCCCGCCGGATGCGGCTGCTGGGCATCGACACGGCGTACGAGAGCGCCGACATCGGCGACCCGGCCCTCGCCACGCTCTCGGCGCGCGAGCAGCGGGTGCTGCTGTCCCGGGACCGGGGGCTGCTGCGGCGCCGGGAGATCTGGGCGGGGGCGTACATCTACAGCGACCGCCCGAAGGAGCAGCTCCGCGACGTCCTGGGGCGGTTCGCACCGGTCCTCGCCCCGTGGACGCGGTGCACCGCCTGCAACGGCGAGCTGGCCGAGGCGGTCAAGGGTTCGGTGAGCGAACAACTGGAGCAGGGCACGCAGCAGTCGTACGACGTGTTCGCGCAGTGCACGCAGTGCCGGCGGGTGTACTGGCAGGGCGCCCACCACGCGCATCTGGAGGCCATCGTGGCCGAAGCGGTACGCGAATTCGGTGGCCTCGACGACCAGGCCCCGACCGCTTAGTGCCCGCAGGCCCCCCGGGGCCGTATGACACGCTGCACCCATGCTCGTCGCCCGTTCCGCCGCCCTCTTCGTCGTCGCCGCGCTGTTCGAGATCGGCGGCGCGTGGCTCGTCTGGCAGGGGGTGCGGGAGCACCGCGGCTGGATCTGGATCGGCGCGGGGGTCATCGCGCTGGGCGCGTACGGCTTCGTGGCCACGCTCCAGCCGGAGGGCGAGTTCGGCCGCGTCCTCGCCGCGTACGGCGGTGTGTTCGTCGCCGGTTCGATCGCCTGGGGCGTGATCGCCGACCGCTACCGTCCCGACCGCTGGGACGTGATGGGCGCGCTGGTCTGCCTGGCGGGCATGGCCCTGATCATGTACGCACCCCGCGGGCGCTGAAACGGGCCGCTGTTGGCCCTGCCTATTCTTGACCCGTACCGATCAGCCGTCCGAGGAGTCCGCCATGGCCGCCGCCCGTCCCATCGCCGTCGTCACCGGCGCGAGCAGCGGCATCGGCGCCGCCACCGCATGCCAACTGGCCGCCGCCGGATATCGCGTGGTCCTCACCGCCCGCCGCAAGGACCGCATCGAGGCTCTCGCCGCCGAACTCACCGCCGCTGGCCACGAGGCGACGGCGTACGCCCTGGATGTCACCGACCGCGCGGCCGTCGACGCCTTCGCCGGCGCGTTCCGCACCCTCGCCGTCGTCGTCAACAACGCGGGCGGCGCGCTCGGCGCCGATCCCGTCGCGACGGGAGACCCCGCCGACTGGCGGCAGATGTACGAGACGAACGTCATCGGCACCCTCAACGTCACCCAGGCCCTGCTCCCCGCCCTCACCGCGAGCGGCGACGGCACGGTCGTCATCCTCTCCTCGACGGCGGCCCTCTCCTCGTACGAGGGCGGCAGCGGCTATGTCGCGGCCAAGCACGGCCAGCACGTCCTGGCCGAGACCCTGCGCCTGGAGATCGTCGGCACCCCGGTCCGCGTCATCGAGGTGGCCCCCGGCATGGTGAAGACGGACGAGTTCTCCACCACGCGTTTCCGCGGCGACACGGAGAGGGCGGCGAAGGTCTATGCGGGCGTCGACGCCCCCCTCACCGCGGACGACGTGGCCGAAACGATCACCTGGGCCGTCACCCGCCCCAGCCACGTCAACATCGACCTCCTGGTACTCCGCCCCCGCGCCCAGGCCTCCAACTACAAGGTGCACCGCACCGTCTGACGCGCGGCAGCACACTAGGGCCTCTCGTTTGGATCATGCCGGGCTCGCGTGCCCTGGCACCGCACCTCGCGGCGTTGTCGTCAGTCGTTCCCCGAGCTCTCGGCTTCGCTCGAGCAGGGGAGGCCCCAATCGCTCCGCGTCGCCTCCCTCCTCCGCCTTGCGATGCACGGCACCAGACCCCGCTCCCTTGTCCGGCCTGATCCGAACGAAAGACCCCAGTCCCCGTAAACGGACAACAGGGCCTGTTCGGGGCGTGATGCATCACAGGTTGACACTCAGCGGAACCACGGTGCCATGCTGGGCGTTGTTCCAGTGATGCGGACTCGCCTAGACTCCGCCGATGCCGCCCTTAAAGGTCGGTGTACCCACCCCCCGTAGACCAGGCCGCTTTCCAACGCGGTCGTGCGAAGGAAGTTCCGTCCCGTGAGTCTCGTGACCCTCCTCCCCTTCATCGTGCTCATCGGGGCCATGTTCCTGATGACGCGCTCCGCCAAGAAGAAGCAGCAGGCGGCTGCGCAGATGCGCGACTCAATGCAGCCCGGCAGCGGTGTCCGCACGATCGGCGGCATGTACGCCACCGTCAAGGAGCTCCAGGACGACACGGTGCTTCTCGAGCTCGCGCCGGGCGTCCACGCCTTCTTCGCCAAGAACTCCATCGGTGCCGTCCTGGAGGACGCGGAGTACAACCGCATCATCCACGGCGACGACCCGAGCGCCGTCGTTCCCGACGACGCCTCCTCGCTCACCGGTGCGTCCGAGGACGGCGCCGACGGTGACGCCGCGGATGATGCGAAGATCGACCTGGGCAAGAAGGCCGAGGCCGCCGAGTCGACCGAGGCCGATGACGCCAAGGACGCCAAGGCTGAGGACGCCACGTCCGAGGACGGCGACACCGCCGACGGCGAGTCCGGCGCGAAGTAGCTTCACGGGTCCCGGGGACGCTGTGCGCCCACAGGCGTACGGCGTCCCCGGGACCGTTCGGTCTTCTGCGGGGGCAAGTCCCCAAATCACTTCGTGGCCGCCCGGGCGCGAACCCGGCGCGGGGCGGTTGGACAGGGAGAAACGAGAAGGTGGCAGCAGCACCGAAGAAAGGCCGGGGGCCGGCCGGCGGTAAGAGCAAGCCAGGCCGCGTCCTGGCCCTCATCATCATCGCCATGGTCGCGCTTACCGGCGGGATGTTCCTGTCCGGCCACACCACGCCACGCCTGGGCATCGACCTGGCGGGCGGGACGTCGATCACGCTTGAGGCCAAGAGCCAGCCGGGCAAGCCCAACGCGATCAACGAGACCAACATGAACACCGCGGTCAGCATCATCGAACGCCGTGTCAACGGTCTCGGTGTCTCCGAGGCCGAGGTTCAGACCCAGGGCGACCGCAACATCATCGTCAACATTCCCAAGGGGACGAACTCCAAACAAGCACAGGACCAGGTCGGCACCACGGCGCAGCTCTACTTCCGCCCCGTCCTCACGGAGGCACAGGGCACGCCCACGCCCGACGGCACCCCGAGCCCCTCGGCCACCGGTTCGGACAAGCCGAGCGCCACGCCCAGTGACAAGGCGGGCGACACGGCGGGCGACAAGGACGCGGACTCCGACGCGAAGGCCACGCCCACGGCGAGCGCCACCACCCAGGGCCGGGCGGTCACCGGCGCCCTGAAGGACGACGCCTCGCCCACACCCTCCGCCACTGGCTCGGACAAGGCCAGGCCGCCGAAGACCCCGGAGGCCACCAGCACAGCCGACCAGGCCACCACCGCGCTGCAGAAGAAGTTCGCCAAGCTCGACTGCTCCGACAAGGCGGCGCGCGCCACAGCGGGTGACGGGGTCAAGCCGTCCGAACCGACGGTGGCGTGCAGTTCCGAGGGTGACGCCAAGTACATTCTCGGCCCGGCCGAGGTGTCCGGTACGGACGTCGACTCGGCCAAGGGCCAGTTCGACCAGCAGCGGGGCATCTGGATCGTCACGATGGACTTCACCGACAAGGGCTCCAAGAAGTTCCAGGCGATCACCAAGAAGCTGTCCGTGCAGCAGTCGCCGCAGAACCAGTTCGCGATCTCCCTCGACGGTGAGGTCGTCTCCGCGCCGCAGGTCCACGAGGCCCTCAGCGGCAGCGCCGAGATCTCCGGCAGCTTCACCCAGCAGTCCGCCCAGGACCTGGCCAACGTGCTCTCCTACGGCGCACTGCCGCTCTCGTTCGAGAAGCAGAGCATCACCACCGTCACCGCCGCTCTCGGCGGCGAGCAGCTCAAGGCCGGTCTCATCGCGGGTGCCATCGGTCTGGTGCTGGTCGTCATCTACCTGGTCAGCTACTACCGGGGCCTTGCGCTCGTCGCACTGCTCAGCCTCACGGTGTCCGGCATCCTCACGTACACGATCATGTCGCTGCTCGGCCCGGCCATCGGCTTCGCGCTGAACCTGCCCGCCGTCTGCGGCGCCATCGTCGCCATCGGTATCACAGCGGACTCGTTCATCGTCTACTTCGAACGAGTGAGAGACGAGATCCGCGAAGGCCGGTCCCTGCGGCCCGCCGTCGAACGGGCGTGGCCCCGCGCGCGGCGCACCATCCTGGTCTCCGACTTCGTGTCGTTCCTCGCCGCCGCGGTCCTCTTCCTCGTCACCGTCGGCAAGGTCCAGGGCTTCGCCTTCACCCTCGGCCTGACGACCGTGCTCGATGTCGTCGTCGTGTTCCTCTTCACCAAGCCGGTCATGTCGATCATCGCCACGACGAAATTCTTCGCCAGCGGTCATCCCTGGTCCGGACTCGGCGGCCAGCACCTGGGTGCCAAGCCGCCGCTGCGCAGTTCGCGTCGAGTCAACGCTTCCACCGACCGCCCGAAGGAGGCGTGAGATGTCGCGACTCGGCAATATCAGCGCCAAGCTCCACCACGGTGAACTCGGTTACGACTTCATCGGCAGGCGCAAGATCTGGTACGGCATCTCCATCCTGATCACCATCACGGCGATCGTGGGCCTGGCCGTCAGCGGCCTCAACATGGGGATCGAGTTCAAGGGCGGGGCGGTCTTCACGACCGAGAGCAGGGCCAGCGCAACGGTCGCGCAGGCCCACGACTTCGCGGTGAAGGCGTCCGGCCACGAGGCGATCGTCCAGGAACTCGGCGGAGGCGACGGGCTCCGGATCCAGATCACCGAGGTCGACACCAAGACGGCCAACCAGATCAAGACCCAGCTCTCCAAGGACCTGAACGTCCCCGAGGCCAAGATCAACGCGGACCTGGTCGGCCCGAGCTGGGGGGAGCAGATCGCCAACAAGGCCTGGACGGGCCTGGGCATCTTCATGATCCTCGTGGTGATCTACCTGGCCATCGCCTTCGAATGGCGGATGGCCCTCGCGGCCCTGATCGCGCTGGTCCACGACCTCACCATCACGGTCGGTGTGTACGCACTGATCGGCTTCGAGGTCACCCCCGGTACGGTGATCGGTCTGCTGACCATCCTCGGTTACTCCCTCTACGACACGGTTGTCGTCTTCGACAGTCTCAAGGAGGGCGCGCACGGGATCACCAAGCAGACCCGCTGGACGTACAGCGATGTCGCCAACAAGTCCATCAACGGCACACTGGTGCGCTCCATCAACACCACCGTCGTCGCCCTGCTGCCCGTCGCCGGGCTGCTCTTCATCGGTGGCGGCTTCCTCGGCGCGGGCATGCTGAACGACATCTCGCTGTCGCTCTTCGTCGGCCTGGCCGCCGGTGCGTACTCCTCGATCTTCATCGCCACACCGCTGGTCGCCGACCTCAAGGAACGCGAGCCGCAGATGAAGGCCCTCACGAAGAGGGTCATGGCCAAGCGCGCCGCGGCCGCCGCCAAGGGGGATTCGGCCGACGGCGAGGACGAGGAAGGACCTGCGGCCGTCGTTCCGCAGACCGCCGGTTCGGTGGTCGGCCAGCGCCAGTCGCCCAGGGGCCACGGCCGGACTCCGGGGAAGCGCCGATGAACAGCACCACGGAGACGATCCGCGACCTCCTGCTCAGCCGGATCCGCGACGTACCCGACTATCCGAAGCCGGGTGTGATGTTCAAGGACATCACCCCGCTGCTCGCCGACCCGGCGGCCTTCACGGCGCTGACCGACGCCCTCGCGGAGCTGTGCCTGCGGCACGGCGCCACCAAGGTCGTCGGGCTTGAGGCACGCGGGTTCATCCTGGCCGCGCCGGCCGCGGTCCGGGCGGGTCTCGGCTTCGTACCGGTCCGCAAGGCCGGGAAGCTGCCGGGAGCGACGCTCGGGCAGGCGTACGAGCTGGAGTACGGCACGGCCGAGATCGAGGTCCACTCGCAGGACCTGTGCGTTGAGGACCGCGTCATGGTCATCGACGACGTGCTCGCCACCGGCGGCACCGCCGAGGCGTCGTTGCAGCTCATCCGGCGCGCCGGGGCGCAGGTCGTCGGGGTTGCCGTGCTGATGGAGCTCGGCTTCCTCGGAGGCCGGGCCCGGCTCACAGCGGGGCTCGAAGGCGTCCCGCTGGAGGCTCTGATCACGATCTGACCGCGTGACCTGCGCCGCAGCGGTGCAGGTCACGCCACGTACGGGCATCCGGGAACATCCGGGTGCCCGTCACGCGTTGTGACAGCTCTCACCTTCCCGGGGCGATGCCGCGCCGGGGGATCGATACCATGGTCTTTCCGGGTACCCGGATCCGCACGAGGAGCGCTCTTGCCAGACGAGGCCCAGCCAGTCGCCGCCCCGCAGCCCGACAAGCACGCGGCGGCCCCCGCCACGCCCGGAAAGGCGGAGGCGAAGCCTGCTCCGCGGGAGCCCTCGGAGGGCTCGGCGCAGGCACGGGACTCCCGTGCTCCCGCGACCCCGGAGCGGGCCCCCGACGCCGGGAAGGGCGCAGGGAAGGACGCCGGGAAGCACACAGGCGCGGAGCGGTCCGCGAGCGGCAAGAAGCCCGCGTCGAAGCCGCAGGCCGGGCCCGCGTCCAAGCCGCCCGCCAAGCCCGCGTCCAAGCACGTCGTCCCCGCCGCCTCCATGGCCCGCTCCGGGGGGTCCTCCAGCCGGGTCAGGGCCCGCCTCGCCCGGCTCGGCGTGCAGCGCTCGAACCCGTACAACCCGGTCCTCGAACCGATGCTGCGTACCGTCCGCGGCAACGACCCCAAGACCGAGACGGCGACACTGCGCCAGATCGAGAGCGCCTACCAGGTCGCCGAACGCTGGCACCGCGGCCAGAAGCGCAAGAGCGGCGATCCGTACATCACGCATCCGCTCGCCGTCACGACGATCCTCGCCGAACTCGGCATGGACCCGGCGACCCTCATGGCCGGGCTGCTGCACGACACGGTCGAGGACACCGAGTACGGCCTGGACACCCTGCGCCGCGACTTCGGCGACCAGGTCGCGCTCCTGGTCGACGGCGTCACCAAGCTGGACAAGGTCAAGTTCGGCGAGGCCGCGCAGGCCGAGACCGTACGCAAGATGGTCGTCGCCATGGCCAAGGACCCCCGCGTCCTGGTCATCAAGCTCGCCGACCGGCTGCACAACATGCGCACCATGCGCTACCTCAAGCGGGAGAAGCAGGAGCGGAAGGCCCGCGAGACGCTGGAGATCTACGCGCCGCTCGCCCACCGCCTCGGCATGAACACCATCAAATGGGAGCTGGAGGACCTCGCCTTCGCGATCCTCTACCCCAAGATGTACGACGAGATCGTCCGGCTCGTCGCCGAGCGGGCGCCCAAGCGCGACGAGTACCTCGCCATAGTGACCGACGAGGTCCAGTCCGATCTGCGTGCCGCCCGGATCAAGGCCACCGTCACCGGACGGCCGAAGCACTACTACAGCGTCTACCAGAAGATGATCGTGCGGGGCCGCGACTTCGCCGAGATCTACGACCTGGTGGGCATCCGCGTCCTCGTCGACACCGTCCGCGACTGCTACGCGGCGCTCGGCACCGTCCACGCCCGGTGGAATCCGGTGCCGGGGCGGTTCAAGGACTACATCGCGATGCCCAAGTTCAACATGTACCAGTCACTGCACACCACGGTGATCGGCCCCAGCGGCAAGCCCGTCGAGCTCCAGATCCGTACGTTCGACATGCACCGCCGCGCCGAGTACGGCATCGCCGCGCACTGGAAGTACAAGCAGGACGCCGTCGCCGGCGCCTCCAAGGTGCGTACCGACGTCCCCAAGCACACCGGCCGCGGCCAGGACACCGTCAACGACATGGCGTGGCTGCGCCAGCTCCTGGACTGGCAGAAGGAGACCGAGGACCCCAGCGAGTTCCTGGAGTCCCT